>JASHRR010001187.1 GCA_030037185.1 Xanthobacteraceae bacterium
AGAGAGCCCGGAGTGGCAGGCCAAAGGCGCCGTCTCCCGGCGGGGATACCGGTTCGTCGCTGCGACCATGGTTCTGTGGGCCGCGGTTCTGGTCGCCGGGCGGCTGACCGCGTATCTGGGGCAGCTTTACGCGCAGTAGGCGAAACCTGCGGGCGTCGAAGCCTGCGCCATTGGCGGCGGGCCTGGTTGAGTGCCGCAACGCGGCAGCACTTGGCAATGGGCGCTGCGGGACGGCTTGGCCGGGTTCGGCGCACGCGAGCGCCACTGTTGTGGGCCGTGATGGCTACCGGGCGCTGCCGGTCCGCGACGGCCTCGGCCAACCAACGTCGCATCTCGCCGGGCTCCAGGGGCGCGCGCCGGTGCGCTCCGCACTCCAACACATACGGCTCCCGTCGGGGGATCCGAATTCAACACCCGTTCGACAGAACCGATCCGGCAGCGGCCCGGCGATCGCCATCCTGCGTTGGCGGCCGTCGATGCTTCACGTGGAAGCCTTGCGCCGCGATTGGATGAGGCACTAGGCCCGCGACGAGCTTGTCGCGGGCCGACGTCATTGCGGTGGGCGAGCCACCACTCAGCTGGCGAGCGGGTTCGGCCTGATCTGCAGCTTGAACACCTTCGGTTGAGCCGCGACGCCGCCTTCGCCGTGGAAGTTGGCGCGGGTGCCGGAAGTGGTCCACAGGCCCCTGCCCTTCCAGCCGCCGTTCGGGTCATCGATGCGGCCGTCAGCGTTCTTGGTGAAGAAGCCCATCGGATAGGGAACCCGCAGGGTGACGAACTTGCCGTCGACGATCGCAGTCAGCGATTCCCCGCCGTTGGTGGAAGCGATCGGCACGTTCGCGCCAAGGCCCAGCGTGTTGTAACGATCGACCCACACATAGTAGGCGTGCTCGGCGCTGCCCTTCTCGGTGACGCCCTTGAACTGCGGGCCCGGGAACTTGTAGAGGGTCCAGCCCTCAGGACACAGTTTGCCGGTGATCGCTTCGGGCCCGCTGATCGGCTTGGTGCATTTGTTACGGTCGAAGCTCGCCATGTGGCCACTCGAGAGCACCGTCCACACGACGCCGTCGGTGGTGAGATCGATGCCCCGCGAGCCATAGCCTTCATCCGGCGGAACGAACAGCTCGGCAAGCGCAGTTTCGCTCGGGTTGTCGCCGGGAATGAGATGGATGATATAGCCGGGCTGCTCCATGCGCGAGAAGCCGACGTCCATCGATTGGCCCCATACGGTATTGTCAATCGGGCTCGGCTGCACGCCGTAGAACGCTGCCATCACCCGCTTGTCCTTCGATGGATCGAGCGGTTGATTGGCTTCCACATAGGCATCGCGTTTGCCGTTGCCGTTGGTGTCGACGATGATTGGCGTCCAGCCTTGCGCCTTCACGGCGTCGCCGGTCTGCTCGTAAAGCCTGGTATTGAGCCAGCCGACCACGCCGCTTTGCGGGCCGCCCTGGCTGATCCACAGCGTGTCGTTGGCGTCGTGGCCGAAATACAGATGGTGGGTATTAAAACAGGTGTTGATGAGCGACCACTTCGCGGTTTTCGGATCGTACATGGAGAGCTGACGCCCGGAGGTCTGCAGCGGCGTCACCTTGGCGGAAGGATGGTCGGAGCCCTCTTTGCAGAACGCCGGGTTCTCGTCGGGACGCAGCTTCGCCGTAAACCACACGCGCCCTTTCTCATCCATCATCGGATTATGGATCGAGGTGTGGCTGTCCCAGATCGGATCGTCACCCCAATAGACCGACGGCCCCATGGTGTTTTCCCTGGTGGAGGGCGTGTTCGGATCGAGATAGGGATGCTTGATCATCGTCGTCGTGTTGTTGACCGGATCGAGCACCGGCACGACGTCGGCTGCCTCCTCGGGCGAGCCATAAATCAGGCCGTTGGCGTTGAGGCGCGGATTGCGCTTATCCGAGGCGATCGCGTCATGAAGGTAGATCCTGGGGGTCGACCAATCCCACATGCTGATGACGACGTTGCGCTCGATGCCCTTCGGCCGCTCCGGTTTGGCGAACGGCAGCTCGCCGTTAGCGATGCGATCGGTCCAATCGGCGTAGAGCGACAAGCCCTTGGTGGGGCCAAGCCGGTTGACGGCGAGCGCCATGTTGGCCATGGCCTGGCCGGACTGGATGCGGCGCTCCCACGCCTCAGTGGAGTTCTTGAAAGTGCCGAGCTTCGAGGACAGATGGCGAATGCCGTTCGAGCCGAGCGCGTGGCACGACTGGCAGGCGTTCTTCACCGTGTCGATCCAGAAATTTTGCGACTTCATGAATTCCGGAATGCCGTTGCCCTTGGCGCCGGTGCCGGGAAACTGATCCTTCGCCGGTATCTCAAGCATCGCGTACCAGTACATGCCAGGGTAATATTCCGCCGCCGCGGCTTCGGTCGGCGCCGGCGTCGCCGTGAGATTGACGAGCTTGCCGGGAGCGCTCTGGACCTTGGGCGAATCAACGAGACCGTAGCCGCGCACCCAAATGGTGTAATTCGCCTTGGGCAGATCCGGAATCACGTAGCGGCCCTGATCATCGGTCACCACGATCCTGGCAAACTTGGTTGCGAGATCGTTGGTCTCGGCGATCACCCACACACCCGCTTCGGGCCCGCGCGGTCCGCTGACGACCCCACCGATATCGTCGCTGTCGATCGCAATGGCAGCAGCCGCCTGCGCCCGCACTTGCGTCGGCGCGGCAGTCGCGAATGCCGCCAACACCGTCGCGGCGGTGCTTAGATACAATGCCTGTTTGATCGTCATGTTCCGCTCCCGTCATCGCGTCCGGCTCACCGGACTGCCCGTCCTCGGATGCTAGCAACTAAAGCAATGGCGAGAAAGGCCGTAGCGGCAGAACTGAGCATCGACCCCGGTCGCGCACAGGCGGAGCCGCCGCATCACGTCTGGCATTGTGGCGGCTCACTCACCGTCAGCAAGCGAGGCCCAGCGCCGGGATTATCGCCTGACAACAACCAGCGTGACATCGCCGGAACCGACGGAGCGTAAAAGATGCTTTTGGCGTGTGATGAGCGCGCCGTGCGATTAAATCGCAAGAAAAATAGGCGCCGCAGCGTTGAAAAGACCCGGCCAATTATCACGTCGCCAAACCTGCCGACAGATCAAACCAGCGTGCATCAGTGGAGGCGTTGCTTGAACGATGATGATTCGAACCGCAGACACCTTCGGCTCTGGCCGGCGCACTGGGGCGCAAATAGGGTAGACGAGACAGAAGCGAATGGCCGGCTGCGCGCGAAAACGACGCTGTTGCCGCGACAGGCCAAACGACAATTCTCCTATTCGCCGAGGCGGCTTGCGCGAGCTTTTGAGAACCGTCCTGTTCGGCTTGAGGAAACGCCTCCACAGCGCACCCCGCAGGGGTCGCATCGCCCGGCGCAATGCAACTTGCTGTGTGAGCGCCGCCCTTGAGGGGCCGGACCTGTGAAAAAACACGCGGGCGGGGAAGCTGGTCCCCGCCGCGCGGCAGCAATCGTGCCGCAACTAAGGTGGCGATATCATTGCAGGTCTATCGTAGACCATCGTTTTTTGTTTCGATGAGCGAATGCGGTGGTGGCGGCGGCAGCAGCAATTGCGCCGGAGGCGGTTGATCGCTTGCGCCTTGAGCAGGAACTACAACCGTCGTGGATTGGACAACCGCAACCACAATGGCATCGCCAGATTGCTCGGTGGGCTCCACAATCGCGCCGGTCATGGTTTTGGGTTGAGTCGCGGGTAGGGGTATCGGTTGTACGGATGATGTTGCTTCGCGGTCCCCGGCATCGCTTCCGGAAGCGGCGATCGTCACCGTCTGGACAACCGTAACCGGAATGGCGTCCACGAATCGGACGGCCGGCGCGATTGCCGCCGGATCGAGTTCGTTGCCGGCGGTTGACCATTGATCGACCTCCTGCGGCTGCGCATTGACCTCAGGCTGCACATTGACCTCAGGCTGCACATTGACCTGCGGCTGCGCATTGACCTCAGGCTGCACATTGACGATGCAGTTGTCGGCACCGTCGCTGTAGAATGCGCAGTGCGCATCCTGCGAGCTGTCGACGCCGTTCGTACCGGCGTCCGGAGCGAGGATCGGTAACGACCCTGCCTCAAGGGCATCGGCATAGACGGCAGAGCCGCTGGCAAACGTCACGAGTGCAATCAATCCCAGGAAACAAGCAACTATGGTCTTCATGGTCCTACTCCGCGCTGCATAGGCGAGAGGTTGCTGTGAAACGCCAACGGTCCGCAGTCGACAGGTGGGTTCAAGCGCAACGCCGGATTTGTTGGTGACAGCAGCAGACCCCTCACGAGGATGATGAAGCAATGCGGTTAAGGAACTATTTTCGATGTTGAAAACGTCGCTGTGGGCAGATCACCTCATTGTGAGCGCGGCGAGATGCGGCTGACCGACGAGGAAGAGGCGATGCGGGCCGGAGAGCTCGGCCCGGCTTTGCAATGGGCGATTGAACATCAGATTCGGGTCGGGCGTTATTTCCGAGCCCGCGATTTCGTCGAAGTGAGCCAGGCGCATGTGATGGCGGACACCGAGTCGCTCGGGGTGGCGGGTGTCGAATGGCTCGAACGTCTGGCCGGCCTGCCGCCGCAGCATCGGCGTGTCCGCATTCCCACCATCAGCGACCCTCGCGGCACCGATTTTGCCGCCGCCGATCGGCTCAAGCACGAGCCGTGGATGCTCGACCTCGAACGCCGGGCGATTGCGGCGTTTGAGGCGTTTGGCGTGCTGATGGCGGATACCTGCATCAATTACCAGACGATCATGCCGCCGGTCCGGGGTGAACATGTGGCGTACGGCGACACCGGCGTCGTCATCTATTCAAACAGTGTGTGCGGCGCCCGGTCGAACTTCGAGGGCGGGCCGTCGGCCTTGAGTGCGGGGCTCACCGGGCGGACGCCGCGCTACGGCTACCATCTCGATGAACGGCGCCGGGCAACACTGACCGTCAACGTGACGTGGACGCCGCGCGCGTTCAACGACTGGGGCGCGCTTGGCGGGATTGTGGGTCGCCTTGCTGGCGACTATTGGCAGGTTCCCGTTCTGGTGGGCATCGAGCGGGTCCCTGGCTCAGACGAAATGAAGCATTTCGGAGCGGCGCTCGCGAGTTACGGTTCGGTCGCGCTCTTTCACATGGCCGGCATAACGCCGGAGGCGCAGCGACTCGACGAAGTCGTCATTCCCGCAACGAGGAGGCAAGCTTTCGAAGTGGGCGCCAGCGACATTCGCGCGTTTCAGCGCGGCTACACGCAAAACGTCGAAAAGGTCGATGTGGTGGTATTCTCCGCGCCGCAGCTCAGCCTGATGGAAATGCAGCGCGTGGCCGCACTGGTCGATGGACGACGCGCGACGATTCCGCTCCTCATTGTCACCAGCCCGCAGGTCAAGCCTGACGCCGACCGCCTCGGCCTCACGGCGCGGATCGAGGCGGCGGGCGGCACGGTGCTGTCGGGGCTGTGTTTCTACCAAAGCTACGCCCGCGAGATGGCGAAGGCGAACGGCTGGCAGCGGCTGGCGACCAACTCCGCCAAGCTGACCAATATCATCGGCGGCTACGGTTACACGCCGGCGCTGTTGTCCATGGAGGCCTGCATCGAGGCCGCCTGCGCTGACGGAAGGCTTCCGAGGTGAACAGCAGGGATCACGGCATGGGCGATAAGATTTTCTATGCGGCGGCCGGAATGGGCGTCAAGCGGCGGGGTCACGCACTCGTCGCCAAGGACGGCTTCTCGGCGCGTTACGATCTCGACCGGGCGCGTGGCGTGTTCTCGCGGTCCGAACACAAGCTCGCGGGCGAGAGCTATGTCGGCCGCGTGCTGGTGCTCGATGCCGCCAAAGGCGGCGTCGCAACGGCGTGGATGCTGCACGAAATGAAGGCGCGCGGCGTCATGCCGGAAGCCCTCGTGTTAAACGCTGTCAACCCGATTATGGTGCAGGGCGCCGCATTCGCAGACTTTACGATGATCTCGGGTTTCGATTGCGATATTACGCAGGTCATCCCCAACGGTGCTCTGGTGGTGGTCGATCCGTGCGGCGAGCGGCCGATCATCCGCATCGTTGCGAAATCAAACTGACCCGGGTTGGACCGTCACACTGCGGAGGCCGGCTTTTGGCGCCGCCGTCTATCACGGACGGCCGCCCCCACGATCTCGCCGGCGGCCGTCCTTCGAGACGCTCCTTGAGGACGCGGCTGATTGATCGATAGCGATTCGATTCGAACGAGACGCCGTATTCCTCGTCGTCCGCTTATCCGATTTTCTTCAATCCGCGGGCATAATGTCGCCAGCGCCGCACGTAGACGTCGGCGCCGTTCGCAATCATCTCCGCCGCCTTCTCATCAAGCGTACGGATAACGCGGGCCGGCGCGCCGACCACGAGGCTGTTATCGGGGAACGTCTTGCCCTCGGTCACAACCGCGCCGGCGCCGACGATCGAATTCGTCCCGATCCGCGCCCCGTTGAGAAGGATCGCCCCCATGCCGATCAGGCTGCCGCCGCCGACCGTGCAGCCGTGCAGGACGACGTTATGCCCGATCACGCAATCACGGCCGATCGTCAGCGGAAAACCCGGATCGGTGTGCAGGGTGGCATTGTCCTGGATCTGGGAGCGTTCGCTGATCTCGATCCACTCATTGTCGCCGCGCAGCACCGCGCCCCACCACACGCTGGCCTCGGATTTCAGCCGCACGCGGCCGATCACGACCGCGGTTTCGGCGATCCAGTATTGTCCATCCGCGGGAAATTCCGGCCGCTCGCCGGCAAGCTCGAATATCGGCATTGAATTCAACCAACCGTTGTCGTGCGCCCCACTCTCCGGCGCTAAGGATGCTAGACAATCTCGTCCGGCGAAGCGCGGGCTCCTCTTGCTTGGCTAGCCAAGCACAACTCGTGGAAACGATCCAACGACCGGTCGGGTTTACCCTTGCCCAACCCGAGCATACTGAGTACCTCATCCGGCAAAGGGTGCGCCGATTGAACCTGGGTGAGATGCCGCTGGCGATTTAGCGGCGCACTTAAACCAGTCCGGCCTTCTCTTAAATGACGGCGCTTGTTGCTTGCCTTGGTTTTGTGCGAATGTCGACCGCCACCATTATGGGAGCCGAGGCTCAAAAGACGGCTTGCCACCTGGTGCTTGCGGCCGCGGAGCGAGCTGCCGAATATTTTCACGCAATGAGCATCCTGCGAGGGTCAAAATCTGTCGCACCGCCTCGGGCCAGCCTCGCGGCGGGCAACCTGAAGCAAGTAACGGAGGAACACCAATGAACAACACCTTGCGTTTTTCGTGTCTCGCATCCGCGACTATGTTGATGTTGTGCGCGGCCAGCGGCGCGCAGGCGCAACAGGTGACGCAGGCGCCCAATATGAGCTTCTTCGTCACCAGCAGTTCGCTTGGCAAAGGCGGCGATCTTGGCGGCCTTCAGGGTGCGGATGCCCATTGTCAGCAACTGGCGGCCGCAGCAGGCGCCGGGAACAAGACCTGGCGCGCTTATCTCAGCACGGCCGAAACCCCGACCGCTAAGGCCATCAATGCGCGCGATCGCATCGGCAGTGGCCCGTGGCAGAACGCAAAAGGCGTCGTCATCGCCAGCAATGTCGACGACCTCCACAGCGCCAACAACAAGCTAACCCGCGACACTGCGCTCACGGAGCGCGGCACCGTGGTTGCTGGAGTGGGCTTCAGCCCCGTTTGGCACGATGCTCTGACCGGCTCCGATCGCGACGGGCGCGCATTTCCGGGCAACATGAACATGACCTGCAACAATTGGTCGAGCAGCGAATTCGGCAAGGCGATGCTGGGTCATACTGACCGGACGGGCCTCGCCGACAACGATTTCGCGCACTCGTGGAATTCCACGCATCAGTCGCGCGGCTGCAGCCAGGCCGACCTCATCGCCACTGGCGGCAACGGGTTGTTCTACTGCTTCGCGCAGTAGCGGAATTTCTCCGACATTGCGCCTGCAGGGGGGCGACCTTGTGGCCTCGCCCCCCGGCAACCACAAGGGTCGCCTTTTTCGCGGTTACCCCTGCATGCGTCCGGCCGGAGAAGAGCGGGGCATTGCCGGGATCGCACGCGATGCTAAGACCTACGGCAGCATTCAATGCGGTCGGGCTGGATTTCGAGGCGGCGCGCTGGCGCGAGCGTCTGGAAGATGGAAATATTTCGGCACAAAAATCCGGCAGGCCGAGCTGTTCGGCCAGCACGCATCGCTTGGGATGTGTCGAGGAGGGCGAGCGGATCGGCCGTTCATTCCAGGAGGAGGATTACCGATGAAAGCGATTGTGGCTGGCGCCGTTATGGCGCTGAGCGTGACCGCGGCCGGGGCGCAACAAGACGTAACATCGGCAAGTGCCGTACTGCCGGGCTGTAAATTCTATGTCGCCCTTGCCGACGGACAGGATCCGAAGCTTACTGTCTCAGTTGCCTTAGCGGCAGGCTACTGCGCCGCGGTGCTCGACGTATTGGCGTCATCTTCCGCGCTCGACCCCGTGATGTGCCTAGACCCCGACATAGACAAGGCCACCGCCATGCTGGCCTTCATACGTTATATCGAGGCGCGGCCACAGAGAATGCGTGAGCGCTTTCTAGTACTTGCAAGGGAAGCGCTGCGGGAAGCATGGCCGTGTGTACATGGGGGCATTAAGCCATAGCTACTAATACCACCGAATCATAAACGAAGGCGGCCGGGGGTGGGCGGCGCGGGCAGCGTTGCCACGGCTTTCCAAGTCTGCGGGACGTTCGCCTGCATCACATTGGCAGGCAACGATGTCGGGCATATCATGGTCACCGGCGAGCGCATCTGCACCACGCTCCAGGCGGCGGCGCGCTTATCGAGGCTTGGCATCGCGTTTTGATCGTCGCTGTCACCTGGCGTCAATCGGGCGACTTCGACCTCAGGCTCAACAACGGCGAAGGCGGTCGCAGAGCGCCGCCGCTGCAAAAGTCGCCGTCGCCGGCATCGCCATGTGATCACGGAATCTTCTTCACCGGCGTCGGATCAAGCCCAAACAGGCGCGCTGCGTTGCCGCCCAGAATACTGCGCTTGGCCTCTTCCTTGAGGAACGGCAGGTCGTAGATCACGCTCGGCAGGTCGAAATCCCAGTGCGGATAGTCCGATGACCACACGAGCTGGGTCTCGGCATTGATCATCTTGAACGTTGCCTCCAGGATCGACGGATCGTCGGGTTTCTCCATCGGCTGCGTCGAGTAGAACATCTCGCGCATGTATTCGCTTGGCTTGCGCTTGAGCGACGGGCAGTCCGACGTGCGCATCATGTAGGAGTGGTCGAGCCGCTGCATCAGGCTGTAGGCCCAGGTGAGGCCGCTTTCGATCCACATCACCTTGAGCTTGGGAAAGCGCTCCGGCAGACCGTTGATCACCCAATTGGTCATGTGGACCATGTTGAACCACATGAAGCCCAGCGCATGGACCGAAATGAAGCGATTAGTCATTCCCAGCGCCTGGTCGTTCCAGTTGTAGGCGGCATGGAAGGAGATCGGCTTGCCCATTTCCTCGAGCAGCGCGTAGGTCTTGACATAGGCGTTGTCGTGCACCGGCC
>JASHRR010001188.1 GCA_030037185.1 Xanthobacteraceae bacterium
CTGAGGCGGGCAGCGATAGCCGGTCGAACGCGAATCGCCTAGGAACGGCTTCAAACGCGGGTCGAGCCGCTGGCCGGAGGGGTGAGCTTGTGTGTTTGTCGGTAGCTCCAGTTGGTCCGGAAAAGTCCTCCGTCCGCATTTGATGGCGTGGAAACATGGCGAGCGATGTTGCCTCAGGTGTCTGGCCCGTCGGTGGCGGCCATGCGGGCGCTCTGATCCAGGCCCGCGATTGGTCGCGAACCCCGCTCGGGGACATCGGGCAATGGCCTGATCGGCTCCGTGCGGCCGTGGACAATTGTCTCGATGCGGCTTTCGCAAGCTTCGTGTGGTGGGGGCCTGAGCTGATCCAGTTCTACAACGACCCGGCGCTGGCGATCATGCGGGCCAGGCACCCGGAGGCGTTCGGCGTGCCGGCACGCGAAGCGTGGTCGGATGTCTGGACGGCGATAGGACCAGCCGTCGAACGCGTGATCGGCACCGGCAGACCGGTGGCGGGCGAGCGCGTGCCTTTGACGTCCGGTCAGGGCGAGCCCCGCAAGCTCACCCGCTTGCGGTTCTCCTACAGCGCACTGCGTGACGGTGCCGGGGCCGTCGGCGGCATCCTGGTCAGCGCATTTGAGGCGACCGAGCGTGCGCGCGCTGCGCCGGCGGTGTGCTGTCGCACGTCGTTCGAGGCGATGGATCAGGGTTATCTGCTGGTGGATGTCATATTCGATCAAGCAGGCCGCACCATGGACATCGAATATGTCGAGGCCAGCCCGGCGGCGATCCAGGTCGTCGGCGGCGACATCACCGGCCGCCGGGTGAACGGGTCGGACATCTGTGACCAGCCCTGCTGGTCCGAACTCTGGGGTCGGGTCGCTCGCACGGGCAAAGGCGAGCGCCTGCAGCACTACGCGGCGCCGTTGCGACGCTGGTTCGATCTTTTTGTCTTTAAGCCGGCGCCGAATGATCGCCAAAGCCGGCGCGTGGCGGTCCTGTTCCAGGATGTGACCGAATGCAGGAAGGCTGAAACGGCACGGCGCGACAGCGAGCAACGGCACGCGTTCATGCTCAAGCTGAGCGATGCGCTGCAGCAGCTCGGTGACCCCGGTGGGCTCATCGCGGCGGCGTGCCGAATGCTGGGCGAGCATCTCGGCGCCAACCGCGTCAGTTATACGGACATAGACGGCGACGCGTTCATTGTGCGGCAGAGCTATGCCAGTGGTGTCACCCCATTGGCGGGGCGCGGTCCGATCTCGGCGCTCGGACAAGCTGTCGTCGAGGCCTACCGGCGCGGCGAAGCAATCGTCGTGGATGATGTCGCAGTCGATCCAAGGTTCACCGAGAGGGAGCGGGCAACGCTGACAGCGGCCGAGATTGCCACCTTCACCGGCGTGGCACTGGTCAAGAATGGCCGATTGGCGGGAGCGTTCGACATCCACAGTGCCGCGCGGCGCAAGCCGCGCTCGCGGAGGGCGAGGCGCGCATGGTGCTGATGGTGAACGAGTTGCAGCATCGCACCCGCAATCTGATTGCCGTGGTGCGGTCCATTCTCAGCCACACCCTGGCTGCCGGCGCCAGCTGGGACGAGTTCAAACTGCTGATCGACGATCGCCTGGGCGCGCTGTCGCGGGTGCAGGGGCTGCTGTCGCGCGCCGAGCAGGAGCCGATCACGATCGGCTTGCTGGTGCGGACCGAGCTTGACACGGTTGGGCCCGATGTGGGCCGAGAGCAGGTGGATATCGCAGGCCCCGAAGTCCGGCTCCGCAGCTCGATCGTGCAGACGCTGGCGTTGGCCTTGCATGAGCTCGCCATCAACGCCCGCAGATACGGCGCGCTTGCGACCGAACAGGGCCGGCTGCGGATTGCCTGGAAGTTGGAGCGGCGGCGCAACGCCTCGTCGCTGGTGTTCAACTGGGTTGAAGAGAACGGCCGTCGCGCCGTCGCACCGCTGGGCCCCAGGGGCTACGGAGGCGAGCTCATCGAGCAGGCGCTTGCGTACTCGTCTGGCGCCGAGACCCGTTACGAGCTTAGCGAGACGGGCTTGCGGTGCTCGATAGCGCTACCGCTCGGCACAGAGGCAAGGCAGGAGCGCCGATCATGACCACAACGTCGCGGCTTTCGGACAAACGTGTTTTGGTGGTCGAGGACGAGTACCTGGTGGCGATGGACATGTCGGCATATTTGGAGGCGGCGGGAGCTCACGTCGTCGGGCCTGCTTCGAACGTGCGAGCGGCGCTGGAGGCGGTCGAGCACACGCAACTGGACGCAGCGATCCTCGACGTCAATCTGCGTGGCGAAATGGCCTATCCGGTGGCCGACGCGCTGACCGCCCGGGGCATACCTTTCGTCTTTACGACCGGCTATGATGCCAACGCTGTTCCGGCTCGCTTCGCGGGCGTGAAGCGCTGCGAAAAGCCGACCACGCCGGAGGCGATCAGCAGGGCGCTGTTCGGATAGAGTCGCAGCTCAGGGGAGGAACAACCATCCTCGCGGCGGGGGGCCGCCGCCACGCAGCGTTCCTGTTCAACGAGGCTGGGGTGACCAACGGACACTGGCATCTCGACTCGAGAGACGTTGCCGCCAACGAGAAGATTTTTTGTGGCGATGGGCGGCAAGGCATTTCAGGCTGGCGGGCGTCATCGCGTATTGTTCCCCGGCCTCATGGTCATTCTCGAGGGGGCGCCCGGCTCGCCGCCGCCGAGCGGACGGAGCCGGGGGTCGGTGGTCAACTCGGTTTCATCGTCAACAACGTGCAGGAGCAGGTGGCAAAGTGGCAGGCGGCGGGCGTGCCGGCAGAGGCGGGAAACAACGGCCGCCTCGATCAGGTCTACGTCAACGCGCCGGACGACTTGCGCGTCGAAATTCTGGAAAAGTAACCAGCTTTGACAGGTGGAACGGCCGGCCAACATCTCCACTATCGGTTTCCTGCCATTCGACGCGGCGTGTGGGGGAAATTGAAGTCCGAATTCCTTCAGCCCGGTGGATATCGCCCACCGGAGGGTGCATACTGGCAGCTTAGATCAACCCGTCCCGACCTCGGATTGGGCAAAGGTGGAGTCGTTGTTGGCTTGAGCTGCCGAGCAATCAAACGTGTCTTGTCTTTCTTGAGCGGCAGTGCATTGGTTGCGGCGCTTACGACCGCCGCCGCGGCGCTTGATTATCCGCATCGTGCCGTCAAAGTCATCGTGCCCTTTCCGGCCGGCGGCACAGCAGACACGATGCCGCGGATCGTGTTCGACTCCCTGTCACGCAAATGGGGGCAGTCCGTCATAATCGAGAACCGGGCGGGGGCCGGCGGCAATGTGGGGGCCGAGGCGGCCTTTCACGCAGAGCCGGACGGTTATACGTTGTTCTCGTCGCCAGCGCCGCCTTTCGTCATCAACCAGAACCTCTATCGCCGGCTCGGCTATGATCCGGCCGCTTTCGTGCCGGTCTCGCTGATGGGCATTGTGCCGACCGGCCTGATGGTCAGCCCTCGCAAGGTCGCCGCCGCGAGCCTTGCCGACTTCATCGCCTACGCACGCGCCAATCCAGGCAAAATCACGTCCGCAACGCAGGGCAACGGCACCACCTCGCATCTTACCTCAGCAATGTTCCAGCTGATGGCGAAGGTTGAGTTCGTGCACGTGCCCTATCGGGGCACCGCGCCGGCGCTGCAAGGCCTGCTCGCCGGCGATTGCGATATCATGTTCGACAACCTCGGGGTCTCGCTGCCGCTCGTACGCAGCGGCCAATTGCGATTGCTCGGGGTCGCCACCGAGCGGCGCAGGGCAGCGCTGCCCGAGGTGCCGGCGATCGCCGAGATGCTGCCGGGATTTTCTTCGGCGGCGTGGTTCGCCGTCGCCGCACCGCCGAAGACGCCGCGCGATATCGTCAACAAGATCAGCGCCGATATTGCCGAGGTGATCCGGTCGCCGGAGGTCCGCAAGCGATTCGACGATCTCTCGGCAGAGCCAGTCGGCAGCGACCCGGACGCGATGGCGCAGTTCATGCGCGAGGAAGTGGTGCGATGGCGCGCAGTGATCGAGGCCGCGGACGTGAAGTTGGAGTGAGATTACGGAGCATCTGATGACTATCCACACGGCCGTTCGGCAATGGCCGTCGGAAGGCCTCACGCGCGTTCCCTATTGGGTTTATTCCGATCCTGCGCTTTATGCCGAAGAACAGGAGCGCATCTTCCGCGGCAATACCTGGACGTTCCTGTGCATGGAGGCCGAGCTTCCCAAGCCCAACAGCTTTCGCGCCTCCAGTCTTGGCGGCATGCCGGTGGTGGTAACGCGCGACGCCGACGGCGTCATTCATGCCTTCGAGAACCGTTGCGCCCATCGCGGCTCGCTTCTGTGCCTCAAAGAGCGCGGCGAGGCGCGCGAGATCGTCTGCGTCTACCACAACTGGACCTATGACCTCACCGGCAGGCTCACCGGCGTTGCTTTTCGCCGCGGCCTTGCCGGCAAGGGCGGCATGCCCTCCGACTGCAAGCCCGAGGAGCATGCCCCGCGTCAGTTGCGCATCGCGCTGTTCGCCGGTTTGGTGTTCGGCACGCTCGGCCGCAACACGCCGCCGCTTGAGCAGTATCTTGGGGCCGATCATGTGGCGCGCATCCGTCGCGTCATGCGTGCGCCGGCGAGGCTGATCGGCGGCTACAGCCAGATCATTGCGAGCAACTGGAAGCTCTATGTCGAAAACGTCAAGGACAGCTATCACGCCAGCCTCTTGCATATGTTCTTCACCACCTTCCGCCTCAACCGGTTGTCGCAAAAAGGCGGGCTGGTGGTGAGCGAGCGAGGCGGCAATCACATCAGCTATTCGGCGACGCAGGACGCGGCCGGCAAGGAATACGAGCAGGCCGGTCTGCGTTCCGCCAACGAGGGTTACACGCTCGAGGCGCCCGACATGCTGTTGAACAGCGTCGATGAATTCGCAGATGGCATCGGGCTGCAAATCCTCACGGTGTTTCCGGGCTTCGTGCTGCAGCAGATCCGCAATTGTCTCGCAGTGCGCCGGGTGGTGCCGCGCGGCCTCGACAAGACCGAGCTGGTGTGGACCTGCTTTGGCTTTACGACCGATGACGACGCGCTTGCCGAGCTCCGGTTGCGGCAGGCCAATCTGATCGGGCCGGCCGGATTCATCTCGATGGAGGACGGGGCGGCCGCAGGCTTCGTTCAGCGCGGCGTCGCCAGCGCGGCCGACGCGGCGGCTCTGGTTGAGATGGGAGGCAGCGGCACCGCATCGGAGGAGAGCCGCGTCAGCGAGGCCGCCGTGCGAGGCTTTTGGAAGGACTACCGCCGCCATATGGAACTGTGATGAAACCAAGCAGGTCGCTCATTGCCGATCTCAATGCACGCGATGACGCGATCGACACCGACCGCCTTGAAGGGGGGCCGGACTTGTTCCTCGATGACCGCGCTACCGCATCACTGCCGCCGACAACGTCGCGCAAAGCCTGCCGCTGAGCGATGTAGGCGGCTTTGCGAGCGATGCTGCGATCGCGTGCGGGCGCTGCGCGAGGCCATGTGTGCGAAGCCCGATGTTTGTAGCCAATCTCCTTCCTGAAGGGGGCTTTTGAGCCGCTTGGCGGCTGCTCACCAGCCCGCGGTCACCAAGACGCAGCCGGGACCACGGCGACGTTGCAGACAGGTTCAAGACCGACGGCCGACTGCTTCCTGGTTCTCTCGCAGGCGAGAGTTCAGACAAGTTCGGGATAAGCCGACAACTTCGTCTCCTGGGCTTTGCCCTTGACGGCCTGGTGACGCCGCCCATGCGGCAATCTCCCCTCGACAATGTTGCACAGGAGCGTTCTGAGCTGAGAACCTGCTTCTCGAACGCGGCAGGGCGGTTGTTGTGCGACGCTATCCGTTGGCGATCCGTCTGAAGGATCGGACAGGCGGCCTGTCCGGGTCGCACTCGATCCCGGCCGCAAAACCACCGCGCCGTCGTCCGCGAGGATGGTGCCGGGCGCGACGTTTCGACAACAGGAGCAAGCCGGAGGGCTGCCGCCAAGCCTGACCGGCTTGATGGTCGTAGGGAAGATCAGCAGCGGCGAGACGATGTTGTTCGCGACCGGCCGTTACGAGGCGTCCTCGGTGGATCGGACGGCGCGCGCTTTGCCGGAGAAGACTTCGACAGTCCGCAGATCGACACGCTGCCGGCGATTGCCGTGTAATCGCCACGCGGGCGGCAAGGTGCCCCGCCCGCACAATGTTTACTGGGTATGGCGCACCACCAGCACCGAGCAGTTCGCATATCGCACCACGTGGCCGGCATTGGAGCCGAGAAAATAGCTTCTCATCCCCGGGCGGTGCGAGCTCATGACGATCAGGTCGGCGTGGATGGACTTCGCCTCCTCCAGCACCTCGTGATAGATGCCGCCTTGACGGACCGTCGTCGTGATCTGGCCTGCTTTGAGGCCGCTCTCTGTGGCGATGATCGTCAGCGCCTCCTCGGCCGATTGGCGTTGCTGGGCGTCGAAGTCGGGCGGCACGTATTTGGAGAGCATCGCCGGGGTGGTGGGCAACACGTTGAGAAGCCGCACCCCGCCCGCCGACGCCTTGGCGAGCGATACGGCCGTTTCAATTGCGGATTTAGCAAGGTCGGTGTCGGCGAGATCGACCGGCACCAAGATTTTCCTGAACATCGTGCCACCCCTAGCCCACGTTTGCGTAAACCGATTCGCGCAAGCCTATCATATGCACCGTCCTTGGCCCGATCATCGGTTGCGGAGCGCCACCACGGCGACGGGCCCACACTAACCGTTAGCCACCGGCCATGGGTTCCCGGCCGCCGAACCAACGTCCAATCGCGAAAAGAGGCGCCAATCTTGATCCGAAAATCGACGATGCCGCCGTCACGACCCGCATTAGGAGTTCACCCCCGCACCGCGCCCGCGACCGGCTTTGCGCAGGTAGATCACCTCAGCGGTCGCGGGCTTTGCCCCGGCTGCCGCGGTTGACCTGCGACGAGCCCGCTCCGCGGCAACCCCAACAATGATTTCGGCGGCGCGCATGCGGCCGTCATAGAGGAAGGATTGCGCGCCGTATCGCTCGGCTGATGCCGACCAGTGGCTGCGCAGCGCGGCATCTTTGGCAGCTGACAGCGCCGCCGCAAACGCCGCTGCGTTGAACGGCTCGCGGATGACGATGCCGGCTTGAGCCGCAATGACATGCTGGGCATATCCGCAGGTCGATGTCGTGACCACCGGTAAGCCGTTGACGACCGCTTCGAGAATCACGGTTCCGGTCGTGTCGTGTCGCGCCGGGTGAACCAGAAGATCGGCGGCCGCCATCAAACCCGGAATGTCCTCGCGGTGGCCAAGGAACGAAATCCGGTGCGCGAGCCCCAGCCGTTTTGCCCGCATTGCCAGCGCCGCAGCGGCGCGGGTGCTCGCTTCAAGCAGCCCAACAACGAGAAGCTTTGCGTTCGGAAATTCGCGCAGCGCCCGCAGGGCGCGGTCGAACCCCTTGGTATGGGGCTGCACTCCAATGGCGATCCACACCCAGTCTCGAGGCGCGAAACCCAAGTCCGAGCGCAATGCTTCGCGCACGCCGTTGCGCCGATATTCAGGGCGGCGACGTGCAGTTGAGACGGTCGGCGGCAACAGCGACAGGCGCTCAGGCGGTGTGTGCCACGCCTGCCGGTAGCCGTTCAGCTGCTTGTGGCTCAGCACCAGCACGCTGGTCCCGCGGCCGGGCTCGAAAGTGGCCCGTTCAAGCGCAAGATACGTGCGATAGCGGGGGATAAGGAAGCGGAAGGGCTCTCTTCTCATCCGGAAATAGATCGAGGGATCGGCGCAATAGAGCACATCGAGATGGGTCAGCTTGTCAAAACCGACGCGCAGGTCGAATTGTTGCAACGCGGCGGCCCACCGGAAAGAGGCGGCAAACTCTGCCAGCATGCGGTGATTGGTGCTCTGCCTGATCGGCAGAACCACCACCGCGAGGTCATCGGCGAAATCGCTTTCGTCCTTGTAGGACGTGAAAATCGCTACGTCGTGCCCGCGCTGACGACAGTGCCTTGCAATCTCGACGCAATCGCGCTGCAGGCCGCCCCCCGGAAAAAGCTTCATAATGGCGAACGCGATACGCATGCAAACCTACGCATTCGGGCAGGAAAAACTGCCCGATTGAACCAATCGTGAGGGGGCAATTGGGGCATTTTTCGATTGCTTTTGTGACGCAACTCTGTGCGCGGTCATCGTCCGGGCGATGCAACGGCCCCCTGCCCTGGCCAACGCGGCTCCAAGCGTCTGCCGGCCGATGAAGATCGCCGCGGCGGTCAATCCCCGAGCAGGTGCGAGCGGCTCTACGTTGGCTCCACGTGCATGCGGCTTGAAAACCGCCCCGGATTGCCGCATATACGGTTGTGGGCCGATGATCGTTCCGCCGATTTTATGGCGGCGGGACGAATCCGAAAGGGGCTGAGCGGAAACCGGATGCTCCGGTTTTGCGGTTTTTGCGGCGGACGGTTCCGGCTTTCTGTGGCGAAACGGCAGCCTAGACCAAGTGGGAATGTCATCACAGCAGCAATATGCGCGGCTGAGTTGTATTGGCCAGGCCGCTGTCGCCAATTGGAAAGTCACGGGTTGAACAGCTTTCACAGATCCCGCCTCAGCGAACCTGCCGCTCGCGGACTGGGCTTGAGGGAAAGCATCTGGCCCCGTCTGCGCCGACGCCTCCTGCGAACCGCCCGACAGGCGACCTCAGCCGCGTCGCGTTCTTAAATTGGTATCGAAACCGCGCCGCGGAGCTGCGCCGCATGCCGATTGACTTTGGAGTGAGAAAGCTATGGCGAAGGAAGAGCTGATCGAGTTCGAGGGCTTGGTGACCGAAATCCTGCCCGACACCCGCTACCGGGTGAAGCTCGATACCGGCCATGAGATCATCGCCTATACGGCCGGCAAGATGAAGAAGAACCGCATCAAGACGCTGGCCGGCGACCGCGTCATTGTCGAAATGTCGCCCTACGACCTTGAAAAAGGCCGTATCATTTTCCGCCACAAGGACGACCGCCCTGCCGCCGCCCGCCCGCCGGTGCGCCAGCAATTCCGCCGGCGATAAGCTCAGGGAGGGGGCACGCAGTACCAATCGCACGGATCCGCTGAAGTCAGCGCCTTTCTGCCGATCCGTGAAGGACCGCAGGGCGGATCCCTGCGCGAGGCCGTCCCCGGGTCTCGTAATCCGCCAGCATCTTTTCGAAACTCGCGTTAAGCGCCGTCTCGATCTCGGGGCGGTTCTCCAGGCGGCTGAGCAGCATCGCCGCCGCCTCGATGGTCGAGAGGCCGTCGCGGCGAGGCTCCCGGCGTAGCCGGCCATAGCGCGACGGCTGCCCCGGTCCCAGAATGACGCGCCGGCATTTGAGCATCCAGGGGTTGCGCCACCACAGCGCCTTGGCCTGGCTCCAACTGCCGTCGAGCAGCACGATCCCCTCAACGTCGCGCAGCACCGCATCCTGACGGGGTTCCGGCTCGCCCTTGCGGTTGAGCGCGACGATCTCGCGCCCCGGGGCGAGCGCAGCGGCCTTGGCAGAGCCCAGATAAAGAACGGCCCAGCGGTGCGGGTCGACAGCACGGCCGAGAATTCTGCTGAGGCCCGGCCATGACAGCCCGACTTTCAAGGTGGTATGGCGCAGATGCCGGGCGGTCAGACCGGCAGTGCCAAGCGCGCAATCGCGCTCCTGGGGATGCTGGAGAATGAGCAGCTCGATGCGGTTGTCGAACGTGAACGGCACGTCGTCGCCCGGCGCCGCGGGTTTGCCGCTTCGCTCACCATCGGCGCCGTCTGCGCCGGCGATTTCTGGTTCCATGCGCTGCATATACGGGGGGGCCGTCATGGCTTCAATGGCGACGCCGAAAACTCCTTGTGTATACTCCGCCCTTGCCGGCGGCGCGAGTCGCGCTCTGAGGCCTTGCCTGGAGGAAAGGCCCCACCACTTTCGCCGGGCCTGTTTTTGAACGAGAGAGGGAAAGGTTGCGCGACGCGTTGCATGGTGAAACGAGATCGCCAGCACCGGGCGGGCGAGCTGTTCAGGCGCTTCGTTAGGGAGGATGGTGTTGCGGATTGCGATCATGGGATCAGGGGGCGTCGGCGGATACTTAGGGGCGCGGCTTATACAAGGCGGCGCGGATGTGACGTTCATCGCGCGGGGCGCGCACCTGGCCGCCATGCGCGAAAATGGTCTCGTCATCGAGAGCGAGCACGCGCCAATCTGTCTTCCGAAGGTCAAAGCCACCGACGATCCGCGCACCATTGGCCCGGTCGATATTGTGCTTTTCAGTGTCAAGCTGTGGGACACCGAGAGCGCAGCGCGGTCGCTTGGGCCCATCGTCGGGCCGGGAACGGGGATCATCTCGTTCCAAAATGGTGTGCAGAAGGATGACTTGCTCGGCCGCCTGTTCGGTGCGGACGCGGTGATGGGCGGCATTGCTTATATGTCGACGACGATTGGACGCCCCGGCGTGATCGCGCAGACCGGCACCATGCAGCGCATGATTTTCGGCGAATACGACGGCCGCCGTTCGCTGCGTGCGCAGGCCCTGCTGGCGGCGGCGCAGGGCGGCGGCATCAATGCAGAGATCAGCGACGACGTCCGCCGTGCGATTTGGGAAAAATACGTCTTTCTGGTGGGACTTTCCGGCAGCACCACCAGCATACGGCTTCCGTTGGGGCCGATTCGAAACCACCCGCAGACACGCCAGTTCCTTCTCGATCTGATGCGCGAAACTGCCGCGGTCGGCCGTGCGCAGAGCGTCGCGTTGCCGCAGGACTACGCCGAGCAACGCCTCGCCTTCATCGATGGGCTTCCAGCAGACATGACCTCGTCAATGCATCACGACCTCGAACGGGGGCAACCGCTCGAGCTGCGCTGGCTCAGCGGCGGCGTCGTCGAGATGGGGGCGGCGCTTGGGGTGTCGACCCCAGCCAATCGATCCGTCTACGACATACTTGTTTTGCATGCCGATGGCCGCGGCGGGAGCGTGCGCCGGTAGGCAAGAATGGGCGCTCCCGCTCCGCATCTCACCATTCGTCGGCTCCGGACGACCGGCGTCGAGGTGCCGATGACCTACGCGCTCGGCACAAGCCGCGCACGCATGACCTCCGCACCGCTTCTGCTTATCGACCTCCTGACCGAACAAGGAGTAACCGGCCGAGCCTATCTTTTCTGCTACCTGCCGGGCGCAGCCCTCGCCATTGCGAAAATCATCGAGCTGGTCGAGAGCGCAGTGAAGGGGGATGCGGTGGCGCCGCTTGATCTGCGGCGTAAGCTTGGCGCCCGCTTTGCGTTGATCGGCGTGCAGGGAGCGGTGCGGATGGCCATGGCCGGGCTCGACATTGCTGCATGGGACGCGCTTGCGATCGCCGCGGGCCTTCCGCTCGCGCGCCTCGTCGGAGGCGAGCCCAAGCCGATTCCTGCCTACAACAGCTGTGGACTTGGGCTGATGGATGCGCCGGAGGCGGTTGCCGACGAAGCAGAAAGGCTCCTCACCTGCGGGTTTCGCGCCATCAAGTTGCGTCTTGGTTATCCGTCCGCGCAGCAGGACCTTGATGCCGTGCGTGCCGTGCGCAGGCGGATCGGCGATGAAATCGGACTGATGGTCGATTACAACCAGGCGCTCAGCGTTGCGCAGGCGATCGCGCGCGGCCGCATGCTGGATGCCGAGAATATCGTCTGGCTGGAAGAGCCGATCCGCCATGACGACTATGCCGGTAGCGCCCGACTGGCGCGCGAAATCGAAACGCCGGTTCAGATTGGCGAGAATTTTTCCGAAGCTTCGGCGATGGCGAGGGCGCTCGCGGCAGGGGCCAGCGATTTTGTGATGCCCGATCTCGAACGAATCGGCGGAGTTTCAGGCTGGCTGCGCGCGGCCGCGCTGGCGGATGTGCACGATGTCGAAATGTCATCTCACCTGTTTCCGGAAGTGAGCGCGCACCTGCTTGCGGCAACGCCGACCTGTCATTTCCTGGAATATGTCGATTGGGCGGACAAGATCGTCCAGCAGCCCCTGCGGATCGTCGACGGCTGTGCGATAGTGACCGATCAGCCGGGAAACGGATTGGCCTGGGATGCCGCCGCAGTCGAGCACTATCGGATCCGATGAATCACCGCGCCGCACAATGGCCGGCGATCACCGGCCCGCCTTGAGGGCTCAAAAGTCCGGTTTGTCGGCTTTTGGAATCTCGGAGACCGATGCGTCAAACGCGATGTTGTTTTCGGCGCAGATCGCCTCTTCCATCGCTCCGATGCGCGTGCGGTGATAGGTCTGGCGCGCGGACCATGGCATGTTGAAGGCGCCCGGATCTTCGACGCGGATCGCAACCTGCATTGTCTTGCCGCCTTCAGTCAGCTGGAAGCGCTCGACCACGTGAAGCTCGGTCGTGTGCGGCGTGCGATAATTGTCGATGTAGGTGTCGTCGGAAAGGCCGACCGTGTCGACGATGAGCGTATCGCCGCCTTCGTAGTGTCCAACCGACTCGCCGTACGGGCTGATCTTCGGATGCGCCGAATGGGCGACGTTGAGGAAGACGCGGCGCACTTCCGGTCCGCCTTCGTTAATCAGAAGAACCTCGTTCTTGCCCTGCACGAAGAAAAGCGGGTTGACGCGGCCCATGACGAGAAATCCGGGGACGCCTCCGGGGCGACAGCTTGCGCGCGCCTCGTAGGCGCGCTTGCCTGCCGCCGCAAGCTCGTTCTGCTCGCGCATCTTGTCAATGACCCACGGCTTGAGAATCGGGTTGGTGAGATCGGCGATCCGAAACGTCACCTGTCGGCCGCGGTCGTTGTTGGGGACGTAGGGGTGAGCCTTCTCATAGGTCACCGGTCCCGGGCCCGATGCAGGCGGCTGGAAATCGTCGGCAACCTTTGACCAGCCCACGGCCGAGGATTCGAGCTGCGGAATGCCGGCTTGGTTGTCGGTGGCGTGGGCGACTGCCAGCGGAAAAGACACCCCGAGCAGGACGGCGGCGATGCTTCGAATCATAATTCCTCCAAGTAAGCGAGTGCGTTTGTGACTACTCCCGACGGCTAAAGCCGGGGGCTTCTACCCCCTGCCGCAGCCGTCGGGTTCCTTCAACAAGCGCCTGTAGCCCCAGGCGGAGAATGTCCTTGCAGCGTTTACGTCACGATCATGAACCGCACCGCAATCATCGCATAATCTCAGGCCTGCGACACCTCTCGGCCTCGAAGGCGGCAGACACTCACTGCTCCGACTGCGCTTTGAGACGCCCGGTATGTCCTTGACCCGATATCGGCAGGTGATTTGCATCGCAGTTTGATTAACTCTCGGATCTGGCCAACACAAGCGTCGCTACGCGACGCCGCCCCTTATATGGATAAATCTCTTCCTCCGAATAGATCTTTTCGTAAACTGCCCTGGCAGGGGTCCTTGCGCTTGATTTTCCGTACGCCTGCCAGCCGCTGGTGGGGACTGTCGTTAACGATCCGGCGCACAATCGCGTCGCTTGCGCCAGCCTTCTTGCGCTTGGGCACGAAAACGGTCAGCGTCGCGAACGGGCAGCCAAGCCCGCCGATCGCGTTCCATGTGGGGATCGCGCCGATCTCACCGAGCCGCTTTGCGGCTGCTTGGCTCGGATCGTCCGCAAGCTCTCTCACCCCTGCGGTCACCGCCAACGTTGTCCGCCCCTGGTCCCGGAAAGTAGTCTAAGCCGAAATCGCCGCCGGGAATCTTTGCCAACGTGCGCGCAGCCGTTTTCGCCGCTTGATATCGCATCTGCGCCGGCGCTCAGCCGCACATCACGCCAAGCAGATAGTCCCGGGTAAGGATGATGGTCGCAACTGCGACATTGAACATCCGCGATCCGTTGCGGGTGCTCTTTGCCCATATCAATACGTCGTTGCGCTCAGCGCTGTTACCGGTTTTCGCAGTGGCCTGGCCTCCCGCCCATCGTGGTATTATAGTCCACTTCCGGTCGGTCCAGACCGCCATGACCGCCAGCGCTCGAAGCGCCGCACCTGACGCTAACGTGCTCGCCAGGCGCCGCAGCTTGGCAAGGCTGGCGCCAGCGAGCCTTATTGTCGCTAAGGGGTGCCGTTAATGTCGCGTCTCACACGAGCTGTTCGCACCATCATCAAGGATATTTCCTTGAAAACGGGCAGAAACAGACAATTATTCAGTCTGTACCCGTACATGTTTAGTCCGGCCCAGTTAATTTTCCTCGCCGGCTGCGTCAAGTCGGTAAGTGATGTGCCAGGAAGCTTCATTGAAGTCGGTTGCGCCTATGGGGCAACCACCGTATTCCTCAACAAATACATGAACGACAATGCGGAGCTCGTAAAGCGGAATTATTACGCTATCGATACTTTCCGAAGTTTCGTGGCCGAGCAGGCCGACTATGAGATACAAAATCGCGGCAAGCCTCCATCGATAAAGAAGCGATTTAAGGAAAACAAGAAGGCTTGGTTCGACAAGAGCATGGCCGTGCACGGGATCAAGCGTGTGAAATCGATCGAATGCGATGCCACGCAATTCGATCTGTCTGGCGTTGCTCCCATTGCGTTTTGTCTTATTGACGTGGATTTGTACATCCCGATCAAAGACCTGCTGCCGAAGGTTTTTTCGGCGATGTCGTCGGGCGGGATCATAATCGTTGATGATTGCCAGCCCGACCAGATGTGGGACGGCGCCTTGCAGGCCTACCAGGAATTTACAGGTGAGAGAAATCTCCCGGCCGAGATTGTCCTGGAAAAACTTGGCATCCTACGCTTGCCTTGATTCGCCCCTTGATCGCGCGGGGTCGGCGAGAACGTGACCGCAGCGATCTCGTTTAACGTCATCTGCGCCCCATCCTCGGCATGTCCTTCAAGTCGCAGCAATTCGCTGCCGCGGGCCGTGCTGCGGCCGATAACGGTTTGCTTTTGACCACGCCGCTCGCCATCGGGTAAGGATTTGACCGATGATTGGAGGTGACCGGAGACGCAGCTCATAACCGGTAACCCAAAGCCGGAAGATTCGCATGATGTCACCCCGTCGCAATTGGGCGCGTGAGGCCCCTCAAACCGGCCTCCGTGCGTGATGCCCGCGGGTTTTAAGGAAATGCGCAAGACCCTTGGCCCAATTGAGGCGATCGGCCCAAGTTGGGTTGACGCCGGGCAGGGAGCACGGGTTGCCGGGAAGAGGCTGATGGGCGTTCGCAGGGCCTCCGAGCTCGGTGCGTGCGAAAGCAGGCAGCAAACGCGGCTGGTGGGGAGCTGGCGCTTGCGTGACGCCGCCCGAATCCATTCGCCGAGCGTGCTATGCCGGCCGACCACGATCAAGTCGGCGTCTATCTTGCGCGCGAGGCGGATCAGCTCGCCCGCGACCGATCCCGCGGCAGGCGCTGTCTGGGCTATTGTCGGGGATGCGGTGGGGCGGCAGCGGACCCCATCGTCGGCTTGCCGCTGCTGCGCAGGCGATGCGGGATGTGGTCATCGGCCCAGCTGCGCGGTTGTGCGCGCTTCGATCTTTGCATCACGATATCGAGCCCATCCGTTCGCTCGCAGCCGACAGGCGTCGCACTTTGCGCATCCGAAGCCCCACGCGTGCCGGACAGTACGGTCGCCCAGATAGCATGTATGCGTACGCTCTATGATGAGATCGACGAGTGCACCTGCGCCGAGATTCTCCGCCAAACGCCATGTTTCGGCTTTATCGATCCACATCAGCGGGGTCTCAAGGACGACTCGTGCCTCCATACCTAGATTAATCGCCACTTGCAGCGCCTTGACCGTGTTGTCACGGCAATCCGGATAACCTGAGAAGTCGGTTTCGCAAACACCGCAGACCACGCGCCTGAGGCCGCGCTGGTGTGCGACGATTGCCGCGAACGTCATAAACACAAGATTTCGGCCGGGCACAAACGATGCCGGCAGACCGTCGGCTCGTTTACCAAAGGGCAGATCCGCGGTGAGCGCACTGGCACTTACTTGTCCAAGAACATTAAGGTCGATCAGGTGGTCCGTTCCGAGCTTGCGAGCCCAGGTCGGGCATAGCTCGGCAAGCGCTCTGCGCACTGGTTGGCGGCACTCAAGCTCGATCTCGTGCCGTTGGCCATAGCGAAAGCCGATCGTCTCGACGTGATCGAAACGCGACAATGCCCAGGCCAGACATGTCGTCGAATCCTGACCGCCTGAGAATAGGACGAGAGCGCTATCCGCCACGGTCACCTCCACGACTTGAATGACGTCACAGGTCGTTGCCGTCGTATTCGGCCCAACAGTCTCGCGTCTCATAGACAGTCACGACCGACAACTTCGGAACTAACGCTTTCATTCGCTGCCAAATCCATATCGCGATATTTTCTGCAGTCGGATTCTCCAGTCCGCTCACTTCGTTCAGGCATTGATGATCAAGCTGACCGAGCAGCGGCGCAAACGCCCTCTCGATATCAAAAAAATCCACCACCAAGCCCGTCGAAGGTTCGACCGGTCCTTCGAGCCGAAGCTCGACTCGATAAGAGTGGCCATGCATGCGATGACACCGATGGGACGGCGCGACGTTGGGGAGCCGGTGAGCGGCCTCGAAAGAGAATGCCTGCGTAATTTTCATGGAATGCCGATCAGCTTGTGTGTCTGAAGGCTCAACCGCCAACGCGGATGTCGCAGACAGTAAGCTACCGCCGCCGCCGTGTTGGGCACGCGGTTGGCGCCATCCATCGGCTGGAGCCAAAAATGGCGGAAAGACAGAGCTTGCAGGCTATCCGGCGACAACCCTTGTTGTGGGTAGATGAGCTTGAGTTCATCTCCCTCCTTCGCGACGAGCGGCGTGCGCGCTTTTGGGCTGACGCAGACCCAATCGAGACCGGAAGGCGGGCGAATTGTCCCGTTGGTTTCGACAGCAATCATGAAGCCGTGTTGATGCAGCGCTGCAACGAGATCATCATCGACCTGCAGAAGCGGTTCACCGCCTGTGAGAACGACGAAGCGATTGTCGACCTCCTCTCCCCACACCCGGGCAATCACGCTCGCTAGCTCTTGCGCGCCGGCAAAGCGGCCCCCAAGGCCGCCGTCCGTACCGACAAAATCGGTATCGCAGAACGTGCAGACTGCGGTGGAGCGATCTCTCTCGCGACCTGACCAAAGATTGCATCCCGCAAATCGACAAAAAACCGCGG
>JASHRR010001189.1 GCA_030037185.1 Xanthobacteraceae bacterium
TTGGCGGATCTCGTGCCGTACGTCGATTGGTCGCCGTTCTTTGCGACCTGGGAGCTGACCGGCAAATATCCCGCAATCCTCAACGACGACAAATACGGCGCGGCCGCGCGGGCGCTGTTTGACGACGCCAAGGCCCTGCTTGACCGCATCATCCGCGAAAACTGGTTTGCCGCCCGCGGCGTCGCCGGCTTCTGGCCTGCCAATGCCGAAGGCGACGATATCGAGGTCTACGCCGACGAGGCGCGCGACAGGCCGATCGCGAGGCTGCACACGCTTCGCCAGCAGCTCGCCCGGCGCGAGGGGCGCGCCAACGTGGCGCTGGCGGATTTCGTTGCACCGCGCTCGAGCGGCATCGCCGACTATGTGGGCGCCTTCATCGTGACGGCAGGACTAGGCGAAGACGAGATCGCCAAGCGCTTCCGGGGCGCCAATGACGACTACTCCTCGATCATGGTGAAGGCCCTCGCAGATCGCCTTGCCGAGGCCTTTGCGGAGCACCTGCACGCCAAGGTGCGGCGCCAGCTGTGGGGCTATGCGCCCGAGGAGACGCTGACGCCGCGCGAACTCGTCGCCGAAACATATGTCGGCATCCGGCCGGCGCCCGGCTATCCGGCGCAACCCGATCATACCGAAAAGGCCGTGCTGTTCGACCTTCTCGGCGGCGAAGCGGCGACCGGCGTCAAACTCACCGAGAGCTTCGCCATGTGGCCGGGCGCCTCGGTGTGCGGGCTCTATTTCAGCCACCCCCAGAGCCACTATTTCGGCGTCGGCAAGATCGAGCGCGACCAGGTGGAGGACTACGCCAGGCGCAAAGGCTGGAGCGCGCAGGAAGCCGAAAAATGGCTCGCCCCGGTGCTCAACTACGATCCGGCGCCCGCCGCCCAGGAGGCCGCGGCCTAGCACCCTGAAGACCCCCCTCCCTCACCCAGCTTCGTTTACCATAAATGCGATCCGCCGACGGCCGAGACGTCAAAGTTGGCTGACCGTTAACGAAATCGCTCTCATGCTCGCGGCATGAGACGCGGGATTCTTGGGCAAGTGTTTGGCTGCTGCCTGCTCCTCGGGCTTTGCGGTTGCGCCCGCATGTGGCCGACCGAGGAGCGTGAGCCGTGGCGGCGCGAAGCGGAGGTCTCCTGCCTCAAGTCCGGCGCCGTCAAGGAAGGCGCCGCGGTCGCCATCACCAAGGCAATCGAAGGCCCTGGCGCGTGCGGCATCGACTACCCGCTCCGCGTCGCCGCGTTGGGTGAGACGACGCTGACGAGTTTTGCCGAGGAGTCCGGCACGCCGCGACCCGCGACCGTGGCGCCGGCAGCGACTCTCGCCTGCCCGCTGGTGTCGGCGCTCGATCGCTTCGTGAGCGACTCCGTGCAGCCCGCCGCAGCCCGCTGGTTCAGCCAGCCGGTGGTGGGCATTAAACAAATCTCCGCCTATTCGTGCCGCGGCATGAACGACGTTCCGGGTGCGCGAATCTCCGAGCATGCGTTCGGCAATGCCCTCGATATCGCGGCCTTCACACTTGCCGATGGGCATACCATCAGCGTCAAGGATGGCTGGCGCGGCACGCCGGCAGAGCAGGGGTTCCTGCACGACATCCAGGAGGCCGCCTGTGGGCTGTTCACGACAGTGCTGGCGCCCGGTTCCAACGCCTATCACGAGGATCACATGCACCTTGACCTCATGCGCCGGTCGAGCGGCCGCAGCGTCTGCCAGCCGGCCGCCCTCCCGGGCGAAGCTGCAAGCTTCCGCGCCGGCGGGCACTACAAATCCTGGTAAACCCCGATTGATTTGCAGCGGATTGACCGGGCGGCACAAACCGTGTGGCCGCGAAGATGACCTTCGGCGACCGCATAGGCGATCATCGCTTTTACGGAAAGCACTGGCTGTCAGCGCTCGTTCGATCGAATCATGCGCCGATCGCCGGCTCGCGGTGGCGCGCCGCTTTAAAGAGCGAGCCGCTCTTTCGGGTTCCAAGTTGGCCGCCGCAAAGTTGACCGGCAGAGGAGTTTCGGTTGTTGGCGTCCCGCCGCCGGTCGCGCCTTAGCCTGCGCAAAAGAATTTCGGCATTGTCCCCAAGCCGCCCCAGCGAGGCCACAAGTCGCCCCGACCCCTGGGCGGACGCTTGATCTGACACCGTGAGGCCAATATGAACCCACCCGAACGGTAAGGAGGATTCCCGTGGCAGTGTCTCCGCTTGCGCCCTCGAACTTCCCCGAGATGCCGGAGATTGCCGGCCTCCGCATGGCGACGGCGGCCGCCGGCATCCGTTACGACGGACGGACCGACGTTCTCTTGGCGCTGTTCGACAAGGGCACCACGGTCGCGGGCGTGTTCACCAGGTCGAAATGCCCCTCCGCAGCGGTCGACTGGTGCCGCGCCAAGATTACGGCCGGCAAGGCCCGCGCCCTCGTGGTTAACTCCGGCAACGCCAACGCCTTCACGGGCCGCAGCGGCCGCGAAGCCACCCGATACACCGCCGCAAGCGCCGCCAAGGCGGCGAACTGCAAGCCCGGCGAGGTGCTGCTTGCCTCCACGGGCGTGATCGGCGAACCGCTCGATGCCCGCGCCTTCGACCGCGTGATGGACGATCTCGTCGCCGCCGCCAAACCGCGCCATTTCGAGGCGGCCGCCCGCGCCATCATGACCACCGACACCTTCCCCAAGGGGGCAGCCGCAACGGCCACGCTTGGCACCGCCGCGGTGACGATTTGCGGCATCGCCAAGGGCGCCGGGATGATCGCGCCCGACATGGCGACTTTGCTGTCGTTCGTTTTTACCGATGCGCCGATTGCAGCCCCCGCCCTGCAGGCGCTGCTGACCAAGGGCGTTCGCGGCAGCTTCAATGCCGTGACGATCGACGGCGATACCTCCACGTCGGACACGCTGCTCGCCTTCGCAACCGGGGCGGCGGCCGCCCGCGGGGCGCCGCCGATTTCCCGCGCGGGCGACCCGCGACTCAAAGGATTCGCGCAGGCGCTCGACGCCGTTCTGAAATCGCTCGCCGAGCAGGTCGTGCGCGACGGCGAGGGCGCCCGCAAGCTTGTCGAGGTGATCGTGGAGGGCGCCGCCTCGGCCAAATCGGCCCGCCGCGTCGCCATGTCGATCGCCAATTCGCCCTTGGTAAAAACCGCAATCGCGGGCGAGGACGCCAACTGGGGACGCGTGGTCATGGCGGTGGGCAAGGCCGGCGAACCAGCGGATCGCGACCGTCTGTCGATCTGGTTCAATGGCGTGAGGGTCGCCCATAAGGGGATGCGCGATCCCGACTATGATGAGGTCGCAGTCTCAGGAGAGATGAAAAAGCAGGTGATCGAGCTCAAGGTCGGGCTCGGCATCGGCCGGGGCCGCGACCGCGTTCTCACCTGCGATCTCACCAAGGACTATGTGGCGATCAATGGCGATTACCGCTCGTGACGACGAGCGCCAATCAAATGGGATCATGCATAGGGGTGCGAAACAATGTCGGCCCCCATCCTGAGGAGCGCGCGCTCGCGCGCCCGTTTTCAAGGATCGCCACCCCCGATCGAGCGGCCATCCTTCGAGACC
>JASHRR010001190.1 GCA_030037185.1 Xanthobacteraceae bacterium
TGTTCGACGCCAACCGGACCGCGCGCATGCAGGCGTCCGGTCGCTATGCCGATCTCCGCTCCGAAGCCGAATTCACCTCCGTCGGCGAATTGCGTCGAAGCATTATGCAGCACGATCGCCGAATCGACAGCGTCGAGAAATTTGTCGGCAGCGCTGCGGTCGGCGGTGACGATGGCGTCGGTGTGATGGGAGCCATAGCGTTCCACATGCCAGATCGCCGCCTCGACCCCCTCGACCACCTTCACGGCAATGATGGCGTCGAGGTATTCGGTGCTCCAATCTTCCTCCGTCGCGGCGATCACGCGAGGATCGGCGGCCTGAGTATCGCGGTCGCCGCGCACCTCGCATCCCGCATCAATGAGCATACGCACCAGGGGTGTCAGGAGCGTCGCGGCGGCGGCTTTGTCTATTAGCAGCGTTTCGGCAGCGCCGCAGATGCCGGTGCGCCGCATTTTGGAATTCAGCACGATTGATCGGGCCATGGCGTGGTCGGCTGCCTTGTCCACATAGACATGGCAGTTGCCGTCAAGATGGGCGAACACCGGCACGCGCGCTTCAGCCTGCACGCGCGCGACCAATCCCTTGCCGCCGCGCGGCACGATCACGTCGATTGCTCCATCGAGGCCCGCGAGCATCAAGCCGACGGCGTCGCGATCGCGGGTGGGCACCAGCTGAATCGCGGTCTGCGGCACCCCGGCGCTGGCGAGGCCCGCCGCAATGGCGGCGTAAATGGCGGCTGACGATCGGAAGCTGTCCGAGCCGCCGCGGAGGATTACGGCATTTCCGGCCTTGAGGGCGAGCGCGCCGGCGTCCGCTGTGACATTCGGCCGGCTCTCGTAGATGATGCCGATCACGCCAAGCGGAACGCGGACCCGTTCGATGCGCAATCCGTTAGGCCGATCCCAGGCCGCGATGACCGCCCCGACCGGATCGGCGAGGGCCGCAACCGCCTCGACGCCATCCGCCATTGCGGCGATGCGCTTCTCGTCGAGGCGGAGGCGATCGATCACGGCACGGGTTGAGTCCGACTTTCGGGCTTGTGCCACATCCTCGCCGTTAGCGGCCAATATGGCGGGAGTTGCCGCCCTGATCGCGTGAGCCATTGCCTCGATCGCGCGTCTTTTCTCGGCCGCGTTAAGGCTCGCCAGAACCCTGGCAGCAGCGCGAGAACTGACCCCGATCGCACGCATGGTGGCGGCGACCTCCCCGCCGTTGAATTGTTCGACGGGTTTTTTCAACAGGACGCTCATCTCGGGCTGCTTCCCATCAGATTCCAATGCCTTCCTAGCACGTTGAGAGCCCCGCAGCGAGCCCGCGACGGCGCGAAAATGCTGCGACTGACAGCGACCCGTTTCGAGGCCGGCCTTTTTCCGCCTGCAGATAGACCTGCTGCTTGCGCCCGTCCGGTGAACGTCGTTTTCGTCAGCAAGCAAGCCCCCCTGCGCGTTTGAACAACGCCTCAAGGGATGCCTGCGCGACGCCAAAAGCCATGGCACGTGCAGCCGCGCCGGGCTGACAAGAGATCGCCCAGGCGTTCCGATTGGCTCTCGATCCGCAGGAGCGGCCGGCCGCCGCAACAACGCCCTTGCCGGCCCTCAGTTTCCGACCACCGTTAACGGGCGCTCTCCGCCTGTCGTGGCGCAGCGCCTTGCTGGCGAAGCCGATGTTGGCGCGCTGAAAAAGCGGCTTGCGAGCGATATCGATAACCATGAAAAAATTGGTGATCGACGACGGCGCCGAGCCCGGACCGACCGCAAGGCTCAGAGCGCGCGCGGTGTCTACGCACAGGAGGCAGCTAAGGCGGGCGCAATCATGTCGGCCCGCAAGGCGAGCAACGCGGCGGGTTGATTCCGGCAGACCGTTCTCGCCGTCGAATATCGCTCACGGCCGCGGGTTCGCCGGAGGAACGCTGGCAGAGCTGGCCGTACGCGCATCGGGGGCCTGGGGTGTCGCCCAGCGCGCCTGCGCACTCACGCCGCGCAGGTCTTTCACCACGCCGATCGGAACGCCAAGCCGCTCGATCACGCTTACGGTCATGCCGTGAAGCACCTCATCGCAATTCATGTGCGTCGGCGCTATGAAGAAGTCGGCGTGGCTCCAATCTCCGGTCCACTGAAGCCTCGACTTGGCCTCGTTCTCAAAAGCCACCCTTTCTCCACAGACCCCGACCGAATAATGGAGCGGCGTGATGGCTGTAGCGCGAATGTTGGTCGATTCGATATAGCGCTCCAGGTCCTTGACCGCCTCCGGCATGATGTTCACCCAATAGTCGGTCTCATAATTCCGCGATGCCCCCTCAAGTCCGCCGACCAGCGAATTGTAGAACAGGTACTCATACGGGTGCAGCCGCGCCAGCGTTGCAGCGTCCAGGGCGAACGCCGTAGCGACGGTCGCCAGTGCGGCAACCCCGGCCGCCAGCGCCCGCGCTTGCAGAGCAGACAGGCAAGCATCGATGCCGATCCCGGCAAGCGTCGCGATAGGCGGCACGACGAAAAGGAAATGCCTCATCCCGGAGAATGAAGGTCCGTGTCCAACAACTTGGCAGACCAGCGGGAACACGACCATAAACACCAGAATTGCGGTGTCTCGCCGACGGATATGCTCGCACGGCGTGGTCGGTTTGTTGACCGCCGACCAGCCCGCCGAGACTGCCGCGCCGATTGCGCCGATCAACACGGCAAGCGGCAATTTGATGAGGATATACGCCGGCTCGTACCAGCGCGGGACCTCGTTCATCAGATAGACGTGGCCGGCGATGATGGCGCGAATCGGATAGTGAAAATGAGCGAAGGCAAAAATCGCGCGAATCGGGTTAAGGACACTCAGCTGTGCCCACGGCCAAGCAGCGATCATGATGACGTAGCCGAGGACGAGTGCCGGAATGAATGGCAGCAGAGAGCGTCCGCAAGTGATCGCGCGCGCCTGCCATTGCGTCTTCTCACTCGTCCACGTTTGCACAAGAACGACCGCCAGAGAATAACCAACCATCAGAAGTCCGGTCGCTCGCAGCCCAAGCGCGCAGCCGAGCAGGACCCCAAACCCTAGAATGTCGCGCCTTCGCGGCGAGGGCTGATGGCGCGTCGCGCGCAGCAGGAAGAAGGTCGCCCCCATCATAGCGGAGGCGAAGGGAACATCTTTGGTATGATTGAACATACCGCCGTACCAGACGCCGCAAATTGCGAGAGCGATAGCGGCGATAAATCCGGCACGCGGTCCCGCGATCAAACGGCCCGTCGCCCAGGCCGCAGCTATGCCTCCGATTCCGGCAACCGCGCTGAGGAGGTGGCGAATGTCGTAGGGGTTGAACGGCAGCAGGTGCTGCAGCAAAACCGCGACGATGTCGAACAAGCCGCCATAAAGATAGAGATTGGCAAAGCCGAATACCGAGCGGTCGGTGAACCCGCTCTTGTAATACGCGATGATGAGCTCGCCATAATGGTGCTGCAAGCCCTCGTCATTCGAAACCGCATATTGTCGGAACGTAAGTCCAACCAGGCCGAGCAGCGCCACAACTGACAGAACAAACGCCCAATCGAAAACACTAATTTCGCGGCTCACCGAAAGAGGACGATCCGGGGGGGCAGCCTTCGTCATGCGAGCTCTACGGTCCACGGCGTCTTCGCGATTGACTCCACGTGGGAACACCGCTGACTCCACATGGGAACACCGCCAAGCAGCGTATCGATTAGATTCTGAACGTCAGACAACAGGCTCTGAACCTTAGCCGGACAGTTTGACGCGGCTGATAAGAACCCACGCCTCGACGGCGCCAGGCGGAGGTTACAAAACTCAACCTGCGTCATTGCGGCCGCCACCGTTACCCGCGAGCCCAAAACGACACTGCAGAATGATTGTCACGCGCGATTAGCGACGCTTGGGGGAACTGCGGAACGCGCGGCGCTGAGTCGGATTGCAGAGTTACCCGCCAGCCGGCAAACAACCTTGAGCGACTGGCCGATAGCGCTCCCCACCATACGCGCCGGCAGGGCGCAATAAGATCGCCAGCCGCCGACCGTTTCAACGATAGGAAAAAGGGGCGGTTGCAGCCCCGATAACCGCGCACGCCGAGACGCTCAAACCGGTAGAAATGAATGCCGGCAGAGACCGCGCGAGGTTGACCAGCGCCGGCTCTCGGCGTCTCTCGACGATCGGCCGCGGCATGCTTCGCCGAGACCGCTGCGAGGTGGACGCCGCAATGGTGCGAGCGCCGCGCTCGTGAGGCGGCCATCTGATAGCCGCGCTCACCGCCTCTGGCGAACTCCGCTCGCCATCACGGCTCGCGCCGTGAATTCTGAGGCGCTGCCTGCCCGGTGCCTGGCAGTTCCGGCGCGAAGGTTAGTCCGCGAAGTCAGTCGAACTGTCGCTGGCGCAAGCGCCACCGATCCGGTCATGACGTGACCGGAACCGATGTGCACCGACACAAACGCCCGGCACGGGTGCCGGGCGTTCGGTCGAGATGAGGCCGGGTATAACCGGCCTCAGTCGTGTGCAATCAGTCCGCGAGCGGGTTCGGACGGACCTGGAACTTGACGATCTTCGGCAGCGTGCCCTTGCCGGTTTCGCGGTGGAAGGGCGTTCGGTTGCCATCGGTCGTCCACAGGGCACGGCCCTTCCAGCCGGCATTCGGATCGTCGATGCGGCCGTCGATCCACTTGGCAAAGAAGCCGAGCGGATAGGGCACGCGCATGTTGACCCACTTGCCGTCCACCAGCGCCATCAGCGATTCGTTGGCATTACCGGTCGCCAACGGAACGTTGTTGCCGAGGCCCGAGGTGTTTTGCTGGTCGACCCAGGTGTAGTAGCTCGCTTCCGCACTGCCGCTCTCGGCGACGTCGCGGAACTGCGGGCCCGGGAACGGTGTCAGGGTCCAGCCTTCCGGACACAGCTTGCCTTCGGCGGCCTGCGGACCGTTGAGTGGGCCTTTGCACTTGCGGCGGTCAAACGCGCCGAGATGACCGCTCGACAGCGGCACATATGCGACGCCGTTGCGGTCGATGTCGAAACCGCGTGGCCCAAAGCCCGGGAACGGCGGCTCGTAGACTTCGGAGAGCTTCGTCTTGGGATCAAAACGAAGCACGTAGCCGGGATATCCGAGCACGGCGCCCCACACGGTGCCGTCGGCCGGGTTCACACCCACGCCATAAAGCCCGGCGGCGAGCCGCTTGTCCTTGGTGGGATCGACCGGCTGGTTGGGCTGCACGTAATCATCGACCTTGCCGTTGCCGTTGGTGTCGATAATCACAGGGGCCCAGCCCTGCGCCTTCGCCTCGTCGCCGGTCTCTTCCCAAACTCTGCGGTTCAACCAGCCGATTGCGCCTTGCTGCGGTCCGCCAGCGCTGACCCATACCGTATTGTCGGCATCTTCCGCCAATACGACGTGGTGGGTATTGAAGCAAGTCCGGATCAGCTTGGTGGTGTTGGTCTTCGGATCATAGACCGCGAGGTGCCGATTGGACTCCTTGAGCGGAAATGCCTTGGCAGACGGATGATCCGATCCGGCTTGGCAGAATGCCGGATTCTGGGGCTTGCCAACCTTGGAGGTGAACCAGACGTCGCCGCGCTCGTCCATCATCAGGCTGTGGACGCTGGTCTTGCTATCCCAGATCGCCTCATCGCCCCAATAGGCCGATGGTGCCATGGTGTTGTTCTTGGTCGATTCCATGTCGGGGTCGCGCACCGGCATGTTGACCGTGGAAGGCCGGTTGGTCACAGGATCAAACACCGGGAACCAATCCCTGCTCTCCTCGGTGGCGCCAAAATGCTTACCGTTGGCGTTAACGGTGGGATGGCGCTTGTCGGTCGAGACCTGGTCGTGCATGTAGGACTTGGCATCACCCCAGTCCCACTGGGTGATCACGACGTTGCGCTCGATGCCTTGCGGGCGTTCAGGCTTCGCAAACGGCAATTCGCCCGCCGCGATCCGGTCGGTCCAATTGGCAAGGTTCTCGATCGCAATTTTGGGTTGCTGCCGGCCAAGCGCTGCGGCCATTTGTATCATCGCCTGTCCGGACTGGACGCGCCGCTCCCAGGCCTCGACAGAATTCTTGAAGGTGCCGAGTTCCTTCGGGATCACGCGGGTGGCGCGATTGCCGAGCTGATGGCAGGCATAGCAGCCGTTGGTCTTGACCTGATCGGTCCACTGGAGCTGGCTCTTCATGAAGGTCGGCATGCCGTTGCCGTTCGCTCCGGTGCCGGTGCCCGGGAACATCTCCTTGCCGGGGATCTTCAGCATCGAGAACCAGTAAATGGCCGGATAGTACTCCGCCGCCGCCGCTGCATTCGGCGCCGGTACTGCCGTAATGTTCACGGTTTTGCCGGGTTCGCTGGTCGTCTTGGCGGAGTCCACGAGCCCGTAGCCGCGCGCCCACACGACGTAGTTGGCCTTGGGCAGGTCCGGGATCAGATAGCGGCCCTGGTCGTCGGTGACCACGGTCTTGTTCATCTTGGTTGGAAGGTCGGTCGTCTCGGCAATCACCCACACGCCGGCCTCAGGCCCGTTCGGGCCCCTCACCACGCCGCCGATCTCGTTCGCCCCGACGCTGACAGTCGTCGCCTGTTGGGCCACGACTGTCGTCGGCGCAACGCCGAACGCCAGGGCGATCGCGACCGCCGCGACGCCTAGTTGCAAACTTTTTCGTGTCTTCATGCTTTCTCCTCCACTCTCGGATCTCGAGATTGCGTTGGCAATTGCCGGGGATCGCCGTCCACGATCGTGGGCGACCTTATTTTATTATCCCGGCATAATGCGCATATTTCGAACCGGTTTGCAAAAGCTACCAATGCGGTTGAAAAAAATTCTTTGTTCGCGGATGCGACGTCGCAAGTATTTCAGCTTATGATCGCAGTCCTAAGCTTCGCCAGGCAGCCGGCCGGCGCATTCGGTACACACCAGCTGGCCGAATTTTCGCTTGGGCGCCGCCTCATGCCGGGACTAGATAGCCGTGGTCACGCGGGCTGCCCAAGGCCCGCACGGAGGCGCACCTCATGCCAGATCATCTTGCGCTCGACAGCGCGACCAACAGGCGGCGCGGCTGCAAGCTCGTGTTGTGGCTCGTGCTCGTCCTCGGCGCCGCGTCGCTCGCCGGCGCCGCCGCGCGGGCGCAAACCAACATCCGCCTCGGCAAAGCGCAGGCCCAGAACTTTGCTTTCCTGGCCGCCGACATCGGTCTCGCGGCGGGTATCTTCAAACAGCATGGCATCGACCTCGAGATCGCCAATTTTGGCGGCGACGCCCGCCTCGTGCAGGCAATGAGCGCCGGCGCCATCGACGTTGCGTTTGGCGGCGGCCCCACCATTGCGTTCGAAGTCAAAGGTGCGCCGATGCTCGCCATTGCGGCGCTGGCCAATCGGCCCGATACCATCATGCTGGCGGTGGCGAAGGACGGACCTGTCAAGCGCGAGGAGGATCTCAAGGGCCGCACCGTCAGCGTGTCCACCGCCGGATCGCTCACCTATTGGCTCGCCCAGGAACTATCGCGTTCCCACGGTTGGGGTAGCGATGGTATCAAGATCGCTCCGCTCGGTACGACCACGGCCCAGGCGGCGGCGCTCAAAACGCGGCAGGTGGACGGGGTGGTGACCGAAACCTCCACCATCCTGCGCCTGGTCGAGGAAGGGACTGGCCGCATTCTGGTGCGGTTCGGCGAGCGCATACCGGAATTTCACGTGCACGTGGTGTTCGCCCGCAAGGCGCTCATCGCGGGCAAGCCCGAGGTGTTGCGGAATTTCCTCAAGGCAGTGCTGGAAAGCGTCCAATACATGCGCGACCACAAGGAGGAGACGATCGCAGCCAATATGCGGGTTGCGGAGGTGTCGAAATCGATCGCCACCGCCAATTACGAAGAACTGATGCCGGTCTTCAATCCGACCGGTCGCTTCAACGCCCGGGCGCTCGATGTGCTGGCCCGCTCGTTCGTGGAGACGGGCTCGCTCACCGAAAGGCCGGACATGGCCAAGCTCTACTCCGAGGCGTTTCTGCCGGAGGACTGACAATGCCGCGTGCGTGCTCTGTCGAGATCGAATCGTTGCCGGATCGTCCTGCTCGCGGGCATCCGCGTCTTGCCCCTTTCTAGCCTGCGCCGAGGCGGGCGAGGGAGGGGGCAGCAAGCAAGGACCCCGGTCATGACTGCGCAGAAGTGGGGTGACGCGAACCCGACGCCTGAGGCGGCGATCAAGGTTCGTGGCGTTTTTCACCGGTTCGGCGATGAGGGCGAACACCGCTTCGTGCGGGCGCTTGCCGACACCTCGCTCGACGTTGCGGCGGGCGAGCTCTTGTGTCTGATCGGGCCAAGCGGCTGCGGCAAGAGCACGCTCCTCAACATCATGGGCGGCCTGATGGTGCCGAGTTCCGGCACGGTCGAAGTGCGCGGCAGACCCGTCCGCGGTCCGCTGCCCCGCGACATCGCTTTCGTGTTTCAAGAAAACTCCTTGTTTCCGTGGAGCACCGTGATCGAGAACATCGCCCTCGGGATGACGTTTCAAGGCGTATCGAAATCCGAACGCGCAGTGCGCGCAGCCGAAGCGCTCGCGGCCGTCGGGCTCAAGGAGTTTGGCGATCACTACCCGGCCCAGCTTTCCGGCGGCATGCGCCAGCGCGCCGCGCTTGCTCGTGCGCTGAGCCTGAAAACGCCGATCCTGCTGATGGACGAGCCGTTCGGCGCGCTCGACGAGCAGACCCGCATGATCCTCGGCGAGGACCTTTCGGTGCTGCTCGCGCAGAGCCATAAGACCATCGTGTTCGTCACCCATAGCTTGGGTGAGGCGGTGTTTCTCGCCGATCGCGTCGCGGTGTTTTCCGCCCGGCCCGGCAGCATCAAGCAGGTGATCGCGGTCGATGAGCCGCATCCACGCAGGCCGGAATTTGTGACCTCGGCAAAATTCACCGCGCTGCGCAACCAGCTCTACGGCCTTCTGCACGAGGAAATCCGCAAGGCGGTGCGGCAATCGACAGCGCTCGACACGGCGCCTGCGCAAGCGGAGCGGGCCTGATGGCCGGCGAGGCCGCCGATAGGCCCCTGCCAACGCTCCCCCGCAGGCCGGGAAGCGCAAATCGATTTACCGTGCCCCGCTTGCGGGCGAGCGCAGGGAGCTGGGCGAGCCGCCTCGTTCAGGCTGGTTTTCTTGTCGGCCTTATCGCCGTGTGGTACCTGGCTGCAACTCGCTGGGGCGTCAACCGCCTGCTGTTGCCCGACCCGGTCGCCGTCTACGACAACCTCGTCGATATTCTGCGATCGGGCGAATTCATCGATGATCTTGAGACAACGCTGGCGGAGCTGCTGGCTGCGTTCGCGATTTCGGCCGCCGGCGGCGTTACGCTTGGCTTTTTCATCAGCCGCTCGCGCTATTGGATCGCGGTTTTTGAGCCGCTGTTCGCCGCGATCTATTCCATTCCTATCATCCTGTTCCTGCCGCTGTTTGTGTTGTTCTTCGGCCTCGGTCCGGCTTCAAAGATCGCGCTCGGCGCCACGATCAGCTTTTTCCCGATCGTCATCAACACGATCGCGGGATTTGGCCATGTCGACCGCCTGTTCGTGATGGCAGCACGATCAATGGGGGCTTCCGATTATCACCTGTTTCGCCATGTGCTCTTGCCCGCCGCCGCCCCGGTGATTCTGACCGGTCTGCGGATGGGTTTCACCACCGCACTGTTGTCGATTATCGGCAGCGAGACACTCGCCTCCCTTGCCGGCCTCGGCCATCGGATCGTGCACCTGGCGGAGGC
>JASHRR010000137.1 GCA_030037185.1 Xanthobacteraceae bacterium
CGCCGACGGGCTATACCGGCAGTCCGCCGTGGCCTGTGCGATGTCGCCCGCACCTTGCTAACCTGGAGCTGTCCGACGCTCGCCTCACCCGCGCGCTACCGCGGCAATCCGGTGAGGTGCAAGGCTGGCGCCATATTCTTGCAGACGCTGTTTGAACAAATAACATACGCTTGCATGTCGCTCAGCTTCGCTTGCGGTAATCAGAAGGACCTCGTAATCAGAAGGAAGACGGTCTTCACCTTGCATGTGTGTGAAGGCAGCCTGCTCTGCTTAGCATTATTTTGCATGTGCAATCGGCCCACGCATCCAGGGAGGAGCACATGCCCGATCGAAACCACAACTCCGACTGTCCCGAGCTCTCGCTACTCGTCGCCCACCTGAGCGAAAAGAATTATCGGCAAAGGGTGATCATCTGCTACGCGTCTGTCGCGAGGCAATTTCTCCGTTACGTTCGACGTAGCGGAATCTCCATAGACACTGTTCAACCGGAACACGTACAGCAGTTCATGCGGCGGAGGCTGTCGAAGTATAGACGGCGTCACGGCCGGTCGCCGAACAATCCCGAGAGCTGGGGAGCGGGAGAATTGTCCGCGATACGGATGCTCCTGCGCGTGTTGCGCGGGCAGTGGCCGCCATTGCCAATACGGCGGACCGCGCCCGAACGCATGGTGGACGAGATTTTGCGCGATTACGACCAGTGGATGTGCGAGGTCCTGGGGCTGTGCCTCAGCACGCGAGAGAACCGGGTCGCTGAAGCACTGAGGTTCATGACATCGTTTCGTATCGAAGACTGTGCTGCCTGGTCCGATGCCATCTCCATCTCCAGCATCGACGCCTATGTCACCTCGCGCGCCGATTCGAGACATACACGACGGTCGCTGAAGCTGGCAATTATCGATCTTCGCAGCTTTCTGCGGTACCTGAGGATCAGCGGACGGATCAAAAACGACTTCAGCGGTGAGATCCTCGTTCCGAAGTGCTACAAACTTGAGGATCTCCCGCGGGAGCTGCACGCCGAGCATATTGACAAGGTGTTGAAGGCCACGCGCGCGGATCACTCGGCAACGGGCAGGCGAGACTACGCGATCCTGACGCTTCTGGCGACCTACGGGCTACGAGCCGGCGAGGTCATCAGCCTCCGCCTCGAAGATATTGACTGGAAGAAAGACATCCTGCGAGTGCGGCGGGGCAAGTCTGGTGCCTACGCGGAGCTTCCGCTCCAATCGGACCCAGGCAACGCAATTCTAGCCTATCTTCGACACGGTCGTCCAAAAACGGGTGCTCGACAAGTCTTTGTGCGCACCGTTGCACCCTACATCGGGCTCGCTGCTCTCACCACGCAGATCAGAGAACGGCTCGCAGTCGTGGGGGCGATCTCGCCGGGACGCCGAGGACCACATGCCTTTCGCCATGCTCGCGCTGCAAGCTTGCTGCGCCGGGGTGCGGCGATCAAAGAGATCGGTGATGTGCTTGGGCACCGTTCACCGGAGTCAACGGCCGCGTACTTGAGGCTCGCCATCGACGATATGCGGACTGTGGCGTTGGACATTCCGATGGGAGTTGCCTCATGAACTCTCATTCGTCATCCGATCCAGTCGTGCGATTCCTCGATACGGTTCGCCCACGTTGCCATGACACATACAAGGTCTACGCTTGCATCCTCAGAGGTTTTCATCGGTATCTCGCGGAGCGAGATACTTCGGTCTCGGTCGACACGATAGGCATTTGGCTCAAGCAGCGCATACTGGAATGGCCACTGCATCTCGTGATCCATCGGGCGCGGCTTGTCGACCGCTATCTCGATTGGGCGAAGGCTCATGATGTCATTACCCGCAATCCGCTTGCTGAATTGCGGGAGAAGTACGGTGGCCTTACAGCGCCGATCGTCCGCGCAGTGTTGAGCGACGATCTCGGAGAGCTGGAACGGCTACGTCCATTGCCTGAGTTCGGAAGCATACTTGGACCCGAAATGCGACAGCACGTGCAGCTCTTGCGCTCCCTCGGATACCGGGCCGAGGAGAAAGCGGACATGCTGCTGCGATTTGACCGGTTCCTGCAGCGCCGCCCGGACCTGCAGAACCAGCCCCTTCCGAAGCTGGTTCAAGCGTGGGCTGAGGCCGGATCTACCCTCCGTCACGTACTGGATGCACAACGTTGCGGTCAAGTGCTGTCCAAAGCGCGACATCGACTCGACCCCGCGGTCCCAATTCTGCGCGTGGATCGCGATCTTCGCCGGCGCATCGTGCGGCAGTACAGGCGGCCACGGGTGTTCACGGAATCCGAGATAGGCCAACTGTTCGAAGCGGCGCGCTCCTTTGCCTCTCCGAAAGAACCGTTCCGTTCCTTGACTGTCTACACGATGTTAGCCGTACTGTATTGCGCCGGGCTGCGGGTAGGAGAGCTCGCGCGCCTGACGCTCGCGGACGTGTCGTTCGATAATGGCGCCCTGGAAATACGAGGAACGAAGTTCTTCAAGTCCCGGCGGTTGCCACTCGCTCCGGGTGTGGTTGATCTGCTGAGACGATACGTCGAGGCGCGCCGGGCTGCGGGCGCACCACTGCGCGAGGACGCTGGGCTCTTCTGGCATGAGCACCCCCACGGCGCATACCGGAAGGAGACCATTCAACAGCTAATCGCGACGGTTATGCGCCGCGCCGGTCTTAAACCTCTCCGTGGTTGGCAGGGACCTCGCATTCATGACCTGCGCCACTCGTTCGTGGCTCACCGGATGCTTGCATGGTATCGCGACGGCGTCGCGACGCAGTCGCGGCTGCCCTACCTTGCGGCTTACTTGGGTCACAAGGATATCTGCTCGACACTCGTGTACCTGACGGCCTCGGAGGACCTGCTCCGCTACGCGAGCGAGCGCTTCAAGCAGTACCACGACACCGCTCAGCAGGCCATCGGAGGACAGCAATGACAACCGATGCTCTGCCGAGCCTGCTACGGGCGTTCTTCCACAGCTGGATGGGCCATCAGCGCAACTTGTCACCACAAACTGTCACCTCGTACCGCGATGCCTGGAGACTGTTCCTGCAGTTCGTGTCGCGGCACGTAGGCCGTCCTGTTGCCAAGCTGAAGCTGGAAGATCTTACCGAGATCGAGGTGCTTGCCTTCCTGTAATACATCGAAAGCACCAGGTCCGTGTCCATCGGAACGCGGAACTGTCGCCTTGCCGCCTTACGCAGCTTCTTCCGCTTCGTCGCCGAGCGAGAGCCCGCAACGAGCTCACAGTGCGCGGCGATCCTGCGCATCCCGACGAAGAAGGCAAGCAATCGGGACGTTTGTTATCTGGACGAAGCAGAGGTGGCTGCAATTCTTCGCCAGCCCAATCGCTCAACGCCTGAGGGGCAGCGCGACCACGCCTTGTTCTCACTCCTGTACAACACCGGGGCTCGAATCCAGGAGGCGCTTGATCTACGTCCGCTGGACATACGGTTCAAGGCGCCTGCACAGGTTCGGCTCATTGGAAAGGGACGTAAAGAGCGAATCTGCCCAATCTGGGATGAGACTGCCCAGCTTATCGCTGCGCTACTCAAGCGAACGCCGCGCAAAGAGGACGAACGAGTCTTCGCTAACCGGTACGGGCAACCGCTTGGCGCTGCTGGCGTTCGATACAGGCTGCGTCAATATGTGGGTGATGCCGCGAAATCCTTGCCCACTCTTTTCAAGAAAGAGGTCACTCCGCACACCTTTAGACATACGGTAGGAGTCGCTCTGGTGTCCGCTGGTGTCGACGTTACCGTGATCAGAAACTGGCTCGGCCACGCCAGTCTAGACACGACAAACCACTACGCCCGGGCCAACCTTGAGACAAAGCGTATGACTCTTGAGAAGTTCGGCAAGACAACGCGAGCGGACAAACCGCCGCGATGGAGACGCGACGCCGATCTCAGCAGCTGGCTGGACTCGCTGTGAGGACGACCTCAAAATAATGTGAAGGAAAGACGGTCCAAGTCTCGCGGGTGGCGATGATCGACCGTCTTCCTTCTGATTACGAGGTCCTTCTGATTACCAAGATCCGCAATTTCCGATAATGGCAGCGCAATGATTGCTGCCGAGATTGTCGAAGGTTTCGGACGTCTTGGCATAAAACACGAGAGAATACTCCCGTATAGTGCGTATGCTAACGGCAAATCCGAGAATACCTGGTCGTTCGTAGAGGGCCGCCTGCTGGCCATGCTCGAGCGCGTGGAGGGCCTTACCCTCCA
>JASHRR010001191.1 GCA_030037185.1 Xanthobacteraceae bacterium
CGGTGCGTTTGTTGTGGGCGCGCGCGGCCTCGGCTCGCAGCTCGAGCCAGTCGTCGATGTCGCCGTCTCCCCGGCCAAGCCATGTCAACGCCACGAGATCGATCTGCTCGTCCTCAGTTAGCGCGCGGATGAAGCCGGTGAGTTCCTGGACAACAGGATCATCAGCATGATCCTCAAGGACCGATAACATCGCGTCATCCACCGCATTGGATGCGTCACCGGGGTCAGTCACCACGTCCTTGACGTCGAATTCTCGCGCTTTGGCGATGATGAAGCGCAGCTTATCTGGGGATATTGAGAGATTCGGGGCTTCCGGCATGGTGTCCTCAAGCGACCTCGGATGAGACCGGCCACAGACCGGGCGAGTCCGCCGGTAGCGGATGGCGGACCTTGTCGATTTCTCCCGCACCGATCTTGTCGGCGACGAGCTCAAATACCTCAGACCCCGCGTTCGGCGTAAACAGCATCGGATCGGTTCGGAAGGCCTCATCGACGCGGACCAGGAAACCCGCTCGATGCCGTTCGGTTACTGGAGTGCACGCTGGTCGCCAATGCGCGTAATAGGCGCCGCGCAGCAGGGTTGGCAGTTGAGCCCCGAAATGCGCGGCGTCATTGACCGGCAGCCAATCCGGTAGCGCCTGGGGCACGGTTCTCAACAGGCGGTACGAACATGCTTTGCTCTCCCACCCGAGCAGCGTGGCGAGATCTTTAATCCAAGCATGCGGGGGTTGGACAGTGTGATCGATAAATTCAAGTCCGGCGCTGCTCATGTGAGCCCTCCAATTTGACTGCACTTCAACTTGGCGGTCCTGCGGCGATGCTGCCATGAGATTAGTCAAGGCTGGATCGCGAGGCTAGAGATACCGCTATTGGTGCTGCCGACCCCTGGTGCGTCTGTAGCCTCATGATTGCCTCGGCACCTTCAGGACATCCCGAGCGCGCTAGGGCTGAGATGAGCTTTTGCGGCCCCCGTGCGCGTCAACTCATTGAAGCGCAGGCAATTCAAGCGAGCACTCGGAGCCTTGTAGACAAAGCTGCGTGTCGGGATCATCTCTTGCCGAATGCAGGCTATGCTCTGCTGCGTACGCGCTGTGATGAAACAATATCCACACCTGTCCAGAGTGTAGAACATTGCCTGCCGGTTAGGAGCAAGCCGAGCGACAATTCATGTTCGAGCCAGCGGCGCCTCTCTGGGGTGCCTTGCGAATCTGCTCTGCCGACAATGTGAGCGCAACCATTGGCCTCATCTCCATTGCAAGAAGGCAGTCCGGCTGACGGAACCTAGTGTTTGCTCCACGCATGGTCATGATGTAAGGACCATGTTGGCGAGTTCTTCGCTATTGAGCATGGGATTCGGCATCCGCCCCGGCAACGATGCATGCGGTAACGCTGCAAGTTTAAAGGGACATGTCCGGTTCGGTGGCTCGTTCACTCTTTTCTTCCGAAATCTCCGTCATAGTCGCCTCAGTCAGGAGTAGAACGCTCGCGACCGACACGGCATTCTCAAGGGCCACGCGGACGACCTTAGTCGGGTCGATGATGCCGGCTTCGATCAAATCGACGTACTGCTTGCGTCCTGCGTCGAAGCCCTCGTTACCGGTGCCGGCGACCATGCGCGCAACGACGACTCCGCCATCGGCGGCTGAATTCTCGGCAATCTGACGCGTCAAGCGCACGCTTGAGAATCTGAACACCGGTTTTCTCATCACCCTCGCTTTTTGCCTCTTCTTCTGACACTGGCCCAACGCATCGCAGTAGCGCCAAGCCGCCGCCGGGCACAATTCCCTCAGCGACGGCCGCTTTGGTGGCGCTGATGGCATCATCGATGCGCCTCCTTCTTCGATTTCATCTCCGCCTCGGAGGGGGCTCCGACGCGAATCACCGCAACGCCGCCAGCAAGCTTCGCTAGTCGTTCCTGCAGCCGTTCGCGATCATAGTCGCTGGTCGACTTTTCGATCTCGCGATCTTTTCACGCGCTGCGGAGCGGAACAGGACCTGCTTGTAAGGCATTTTTGGGCACCTCAGCGGTTCGTTCAACACGCTTTGATCTCTCTCAAAATTGCCAATCGCCTGAAAACTAGGTGCTTCAGGCCGTCCCGGAAATCTCGCCCGCTGACATTCAGCAGCCACTTCATTGGGCAGGTGGACTGCGTCCTTGAGACCAAGTGAAGCCGCGATATTGTTTCCAACGTGCCCCCACGCATAGGGCGTCCTTCTAGTCGCGTCCGTCCCAGCACTCCGATCTCGCAACTGCGAGAATGCGCAGGGCCGCGTCGCACCGCGAGGATATTGAGCGCCGGACGAAATTGCACACCCAAAGAGGTGATTGACGATTGATCTTGCTCAATGCGGGACCGGAAGACCCGTGGTCTTTGCATAATTATTGTTGGAACAAATAGGGAGGGTTCCTATGTATCGTAATGTTGTTGCGCTGGTTGGAATGTCGCTGATGATCGGTTCCGCATCGACCAGTGCATTTGCGGTTAGCAAGCGCACGGCTGCGGCTGCATCAGCAGATGTTCGAGCATTGGTGCGCATGATGGACAAGGACCAGAATGGTGCTGTGTCAAAACAGGAATTCATGGACTTCATGTCGCAGACGTTCGATGCTCTCGACGTCAACGCCAGTGGCCAGCTTGAGCCGAGGGAGGTGCGGGCACTAACTTCCTCGAGATGGCTCGACTGTGAGTCTCTCGCAATGCAAAGAGGCATTGTTGTCACCGAGCGCGGCCGCGAGACCACTGGAACGACTTCGCCCTGGAAGCAGTTCATGAATTCCTGCCTAGCCGGTAAGGTTAGCCGGTAAAGTTCGTTAATTTTGCAGGTCAATGTAGGGCCGACGTCGTTAGAGAAAACATCGGCGTCTTCTATTCGATCGTTCGGATGAGCGCGGCTGTAGGACCACTGCAGTCGCGCGCCGTTTTGCGTTCGATACTCGTTATCAGAAGCCTCGCCATCCGGCTAGCGCGGGAACTTCAAGACGATACGGCAATCTTTGGCCAGCTCACCTGGAATTTTCGGTCCAGAGTCGTCCGAGATCGCCTTTGAGCCGGATACGGAGACCAAGGTTCACGGCAGCCTCGTCACAAGGAGCGGTACCGTCTTTCTGCCCGACTCCGTTGATCGACATCATGCGATTACTCGGGCGGCCGAGTCGGTCGCAGCGGGATCAAACTTTGATCCGGAGGCTGGCCCAAAAGAACGTGGGACAGGGTACGGGCGCAGATTTCAGATCTCGTGGCAGGCTTTTTCAGAACGCTTGAGCAGTCCTGACCACCCAGGACGATGCGCCGCCCAAACGCCATGAACACGACGGCACCGCGCACCGGCGATGCCGGGATCTCAACGCGGCTGTACGACAGCCCTTTCTTCCGCACACCGCATTGGATGAGTCATTCGTGATCTCCTGTGTGATTGACAGCGCCCGATGGCGCTGGCGCTATTTGCTCATTGAAATGCTGCCACATGCTCTTGTGCCCACGTTTCAAAGGTTCTTGGCTGATTTCCAGTCGCCTTTTCGACATCTTTCGTGAGGTACGCAAAGCGTCCGGTCCGTATTAGCGAAAAAGTCTCGACCAGCCCTTTGACCGTGTATTCTGGGAGGCCCATCTTTGCGAAGACTGCGCCCTGCTCTGCATCGGATACGGCGACGTGGCGAATTGATCGGCCGATCACCTTCGACAGCACCGCTGCCATGTCGCCGAAGCTAAGAAGCTCGGGACCCGTGAGTTCGTAGGCGACGTTCTCGTGCCCAGAGGTTGTGAGGGCCGCCTTGGCGACGAGTGCGACATCGCGCGGATCGATTGGCCCCAGTTTTCCTTCACCGCCTGCTGAATAGACCGCATTCTCGCTGCGTACGCTTTGAATCCACGACAGCGCAAAATTCATGTACATGCTCGGCCGCAGGAAGGTCCAAGCTTGACCCGATGCGCGAATAAGCTCCTCACGCTCCTTGTGCCAGTGGCCATGACCTTGCACCGGCGTCCACCCAGCCTCTTGCGTTGAAATCTTTACGACGTGGCGCGCTCTCGTCCGCTTCGCTGCCGCCAGGGCATTCCGGTCCTGTTGCGTGCTCGCTGTGATGAGGAAGAAGCGCTCAACACCCCGCATTGCGTTGGCGATCGAGTCTTCGTTGTCGAGGTCGCCGACGACCACCTCCACTTTGCCCTTGAACTTGGCGGCCCTTTCGGGATTTCGAGTCAGGACGCGCACCGCGCGGCCTGCGTCCACGAGCTGGGTGACGAGAAGGGTACCGACCGCTCCAGTCGCGCCAATCACCAAGATCATATGACCCTCCTTTACAGGCCTGTGCCATATAGTTATATGATCTTATGATCAGACGATCAAACTATCGTCAACAGCGCATTGAGGCGCTCAACGCGCTGATCCCCGCTGCCCAGACCGGGACGCACGTCTTAGACGAAGCAGCGGCGGCTTATCTCGGGATCAACCGCACGGACCTTCGTTGCCTCGGCATGGTCCTGGAACAGGGTCCGCTTTCCGCAAGCAAACTTGCAGAAAGCATTGGACTGACCCGCGGCGCCATGACCACGGCCTTGGACCGGATCGAGCAGGCCGGTTTCGTACGGCGCGTTCAAAATGGTGTGGACCGGCGCGGTGTCATGGTCGAAGCGACCCAGGCCACAAAAGATGCTGTCGTAGCAATCTGGGGGCCAATCCGTGCCGAGGGGCTTGCATTACTGGAAAAATATACCGATGCGGAACTCGATGTATTGTGCCGCTTCTTCGAAGACTACTGCAGAACCCAACAGACGCAAACCAAGCGCATCCGTGGATTGCGGCGGCGAGCCTGACCAAATGGCATCCAAATAAGCCGGTTCGGCAGAAAGACGCCGTGCTTCGAGAGATCTTCCGCAATATCTGAATGCGCGCCGACAAGGTCTTGAATGACTATGCTGTCTGCTGCGATGCGTGAATCTGCTCTTGGCCCACCTCCGCCCACTTGCGCGGTGCACCAATGCCGTCAGCTTATTTGAGGTACTGCGGACGTGCCGGTCAAACGGCCGCCATAGCTGTTCTTGACCCCGAGCTGCCCTGGGCAAATGCAGCATCCTGGTACACCGTCGAACGTCGCGCCAGAGTTGACCGGCGCCGACGTTGCTTCCGGCACATGGGCAGCGGATGAATCTGCGGCGACTGCACCTTCCCAGTCGGCGGACATCAAGTTGTCGAGCCCGCTGACGCGAGGACAATGCGCTCTACTCGGCGCGAATGCTTGCCATCTTGCCCAAAGTGGCGAGGATGCGCGCATGACTTCGACCCGGATGCACGAGGACTCTTGCGTCAGTCGAGCCGACCCGAAGCGCTCCATGCCCGCGAAAGGTACCATGAAGAAGCCAACCCTTCGCAATGCTGCCCTCCCCACGGCTGCCACCAGCGCTGAGGCGCAGACCACGTTGGCGCTCGACAACACGCCAATGAGCGAGATCATCGATGCGTTGGCCAGTAGGCGGGTCACCGCCACGGCGCTGACCAATAGCTATCTCGCGCGCATCCAGGCTTACGACCGCGACGGGCCGAAGCTCAACTCCGTGCGCGAGCTCAATCCCGATGCGCTCGCGATCGCGGGCAAGCTCCACAACGCCAAGCCCTCGGTCGAACAGCCGCTGGCCGGCGTGCCGATACTGGTGAAGGACAACATTTCCACGGGCGACAAACAGCCGACTACAGCGGGCTCGCTGGCGCTGGAAGGCGCGCGCGCAAGGAGTGACGCCACCGTCGTGAGGCTGCTGCGCAACGCCGGCGCGGAGATCCTCGGAAAGGCGAACCTGACGGAGTTCGCCAACATGCTCGCGATCGACATGCCCTCAGGCTACTCCTCGCTCGGCGGCCAGGTGAAGAACCCTACGCGCCGGCGCTTCTAGACGATCATGGCATCCCGATTGTGTCGCCCGGCGGCTCGAGTTCAGGTTCCGCGGTAGCGGTGGCGGCCGGTCTGTGTGCCGCCTCGATCGGCAGCGAGACTTCGGGCTCACTGCTGTATCCCGCCAGCCAAAATGGTGTCGTCACCGTGAAACCGACTGTCGGACTGATCAGTCGGGCCGGCATCCTGCCGACCTCGCACAGCCAGGACACCGCGGGACCGTTGACGCGTACCGTGCGCGACGCAGCGATGCTCCTGAACGTGCTGGCGGCCAAGGACCCGCTCGACCCGGCATCGCGACGGCAGAGACGGCCGGCCGATTACACCGCCGACCTGGTGCCGGATGCCATGAAGGGAGCGCGCATCGGCGTGCCGAGTGATCCCGGCGACCCGTTGAACGATTGCTACTACGGCAAGCTGCCACCCATGTGGTCCAAGGTGATCGCCGATGCATTCAAGGTACTGGAGGATTTGGGCGCCGTCATCGTGCGCGCGAACATGCCGACGCTGGGCTGGATCGGCGGGCCGGGCACGACCATGGCCGTGCTAAACCGCAATCCGCTGAGCCGGCACAAAGGCAATCGAGCGACACCGCCGATCGTCTTCCTATACGAATTGAAGCGCGATCTCAATCTTTACCTGAAAGATTGGGCTACCAACACCAGGATCAAGACTATCGCCGATATCATCGCCTTCAACGAGGCGAACGCCGTTAAGGCGCTACGCTTCGGCCAGGACCTGTTCCTCGCTGCCAACATCACCAGAGGCGATTTAAGCGAGCGCGAGTACAAATCGGCGCGTGCCATGGACCTGCTCGCCGCCAAGACGCGCGGCATGGATGCCTACATGAACCAGCACAAGCTCGACGCGGTGCTGTTTGCTGGCAGCGTAGGCGCCTCGATCGCCGCGAAGGCGGGCTATCCGAGCGTCATGGTGCCAGGCGGCTTCATCTCGGGATTCGACGGTAAGGATACGCCTGAATATCCGCTCGGCATGACCTTCGCAGGCCGCGCTTGGAGCGAGCACAAGCTCCTGCGTCTGGCGTACGCCTTCGAGCAGGCATCCAACATACGAAGGCCGCCGCCCGGCTTGCTCGCCCCTTAGACTGAGATGCTCTTCTTGGCACAAGATCTTCGGCGAGATTTAGCCGGCGTTTTGCACTATTTGCCGTTGAGAGTGTCGGGAGAGCAGCAGCAACGCGGCCTTGAAAGCCGCCAATGCCTTGCCCCGCGTGTGGTGATCATCGACGCGAGATCTCCGACACAGGATCGACCAAGTTGCGAGCGGCGCCGGGTCGGCCGTATGCGAAGTTCGCAATTTGAGGTTCCGTCATGTTGTGCGGCGCAAGACTCGACAGTGGATTCGTCCCAATCTGACCTACCGCTGTCCACTTGCGCGGTGTTCGCCATTGTGGCTCCGACCGGCCGCCGGTGACCGGCGGCACATCAAAGCTCACGCGGGGCCATCATGCCTGATCCGCTTGCCAGTGCGGCTCTGAC
>JASHRR010001192.1 GCA_030037185.1 Xanthobacteraceae bacterium
GCGATTGCCGGTCCAGTTGTGGAAATATTCGTGCGCGATGATCGTCTCGACGCTCATGAAGTCCTGGTCGGTCGCCGTGTCGTATGACGCCAGCACGGCCTTGTCGTTGAAGATGTTGAGGCCCTTGTTCTCCATCGCCCCCATGTTGAAGTGCGACACGGCCACGATCATGAAAATGTCGAGGTCATACTCGCGGCCGAACGCCTGTTCGTCCCAGCGCATGGCGCGCTTGAGCGCGTCCTTGGCGTATTCGGCGCGGGCTTGCTTGCCGGGTTCGACAAAAATCTTCAGCGCCACTGTGCGGCCCGACATGGTGGTGAAGGAATCCTCGACGACGCCAAGCGCGCCGCCGACGAGAGCGAACAGGTAGCAGGGCTTGGGAAACGGATCGTGCCACGTCGCGAAATGACGGGTGGAGCCTACATCACCCGCATCGATCAGGTTCCCGTTGGCGAGCAGCACCGGGGCTTCGGCCTTGTCGGCCTCGATGCGAGTGGTGAACACCGACATCACGTCGGGCCGGTCCGGAAAGTAGGTGATGCGGCGGAATCCTTCCGCTTCGCACTGCGTGGCGTAGGTCTTGCCGGAGCGATAAAGACCCATCAGCTTGGTGTTGGCCGAGGGGTCGAGCACGGTCTCGGTCTCAAGCACGAATGCGCGGTTCGGCGGCTGCGGGATGGTCAGCCGTTCAGGCGTTGCCACGAAGGCATCGGCCCCAAGGGTCTCGCCATCGAGCTTGATCGCGCGCAGCTCTAGCTCGTCGCCGTCGAGCACCACCGGCGCGGGGGCGGCGGCTTGCGGATTAGGCTTCAGGCGGAGCCGCGCCCGGACAACCGTGTTGGCCGGATCGAGCGAGAACTCAAGGTCGACGGTCTCCACCAGCCAGTCGGGTGGGCGATAATCGGCGAGACGGACGGGGACGCCTTGTTCGGTGCGCATGTCTCAAATACCGCGGTAAAGGAGATCCAGGCGAAGATCTAAACCGTCCGGCGGCGAATGCATAGATGCCGGGTCGTCGCCGGATCAGGCGAAGCGAAATCCGGGGCGCGCGACGCGTGACGATCGGCGATCCCGGGTTTCGCCGGCGCTCAACCCGGGCTAGAGTTCTTGTTCGCTCGAATTGCGCCGACGACAACGGGAGGTGCCCTGATGAACAACCCGCTCGCGTTGCTGCCCAAGGCCGCCGTCCTGGTCTGTGCGATATTGGCTCTCACCGGCCTCGCCGCGGCTCAGGACTATCCCGCCCGGCCGGTGCGGCTCGTCGTTCCATTTCCGCCGGGCGGCAGCAACGACGTGGTGGGGCGCTTGATCGCGGCCCATCTCGCCGGCCGTCTCGGCAAGCAGGTGGTGGTTGACAACCGCGGCGGCGCCGGCGGCGTGATCGGCACCGAGGTGGTCGCGAAGTCGCCGGCCGACGGCTACACGCTGCTGGTCATCTCCATGGCGCATGCAGTCAATCCGTGGCTCTATAGGCTCAGCTATGACCCTATCAAGGATTTCGCGCCGGTCGCCCTGCTTGCCAAGGGCGCCAACGTGCTGGTGGTACATCCCTCGCTGCCTGTGCGTTCCGTCAAGGAGCTTATAGCGCTCGCCAAGCAGAAGCCCGGCGACCTGCAATATGCCTCCGCCGGGATCGGCAGCTTCCAGCATCTCGGCGGCGAATTGTTCAAGCTGATGGCGGGCGTCGATATGCTGCATGTGCCATTCAAGGGCGGCGGCCCGGCGATGGTCGACATCGTCGGCGGCCACACCAAGGTGATGTTTTCGTCCATGGTGCAGACGGTGCCGCAGATCAAGGCGGGCAAGCTGCGCGCGCTCGGCAGCGGCGCGCTCGAACGCAGCCCAGCGCTGCCGGACGTGCCGACGATCGCCGAGGCAGGCGTGCCGGGCTACGAGGCGGTTAACTGGTGGGGCATCGTCGCCCCGGCAGGCACGCCATCGGCGATTATCGACAAGGTCAACCGCGAGGTCGAAGCGGTGCAACAATCGCCCGAGGTGCAGAAGCAATTTGACAATGAAGGAGCCACGCCGGCTGCCATGGAGCCGGCCGAGTTCGGCGCCTTCATGGTGAGCGAGATGAATAAATGGGAGAAGGTCGTCAAGCAGGGCGGCATCAAGGCGGAATAAGCGCGTTGTCGATTTGCAGCGACCACCCATTTCGGCATGGCCGGGCTGGTCCATCGCCGCTATTCTAACCGCCTCGCCGCCGTGCCGGGGGGCAATGCGGGCAGCCGCGACAATCCGCCGATCAGGTCCGCGCGCCGTAATCAAGGTAGTGGTTTAGCCCCGTGAAACTCCCCGACTCCAAGGACTTCTGGTCCGGCATGATGTTGATCGCGATCGGCGCGGTCGCAGTGTTTATCGCGCGCGACTACCCCTTCGGTACCGCGCTGCGCATGGGTGCCGGCTTTTTTCCGGTGGTGCTGGGCGTTGTCCTGGTGCTGTTCGGCTTGTATTTCGTGGTACGCGGCCTGCACGATTCGGCAAAGATCGAGGGCAACTGGTCGATCCGCGCGCTCGTCGTGCTTCCGCTTGCCTTTGTGGCCTTCGGCGTCCTGATGGAACAGGCCGGGTTCATACCGGCGATGCTCGCGCTCACTGTCGGGTCGGCGGCGGCCGGCAGCGAGTTTCGGATCGGCGAGGTGCTTGCGCTCTCCGTGCTGCTCACCGCGCTGTGCGTGGCGCTGTTCATCTTCGCGCTCGGCCTGCCTTATCCGCTGATCGTCGGGATGTGAACTCGCACAGTTTGCGCCGGCGTGGTCGAAAAGATACCGCCGCCGGACGACATTCCCCCCGTCGACGCCGATTATCATCAGCGAAGGCGCGAGGCCTGGTCGTCGAAATATCGAACGCGCTGTTGATCGAGTATCCAAAGCGTACGCGCGACCGGCCGGCCCGGAGGATGGATGGCGCCGGGGTAATCCCACAGCAGGAGTTTGCGGTCTATGAACCGGCGCGCGGGCCCGGCGCTGTGTGCCTGCGTCCGACTCGCGGAGGGGGAGTTTCGTCGATGCCGTCAAGCTTCGGCGACGCCGTGGAGTTGGGCGATGCCAAGGAAATCACCCCGGACTTCCAATAAGGGCCGGGAGTTCCGTTTTAAAGACAGCAGCCAGCCGACATCGGTCGATGGGCAACATCCGCCCCACTCTCATTAGCTGCAATGCCGGCCAAGGCGGCGAGTTCCTGAAGGGCGGAACCATCCACTGCAACCCAATCACAATCGATGAGTTTGATTCGCAAAGGCTGGGGTGCTCACAGCAAAGGAGTTGAGCATCATGATGCTTCGCAAGATAGCGATTGGGTTGGCAGCCGCGACGATTGCCATTGGCGGCTTGACTTTGAATGCGTCGGCCATGCGCGGCGGTGGGCCGCACGGCGGTGGCTTCGCAAGGGCCGGCGGCATTGGCCATGGCGGTGGCAGGGGCTTCGCCATGAGAGGTGGCAGGGGCTTCGCCATGAGAGGCAGAGCCTTCGGCATGAGAGGCAGAGCCTTCGGCATGAGAGGATTTAGGCACCGCCACTGGGGTTGGCGCGGCCGCGGCGGCTTCGTCAGGTTCGGCTCCACATGGGGTGGTGGCTCCTGCTGGCGGTGGACACCTGCGGGCCGTGTCTGGGTGTGCGGCCGCGGCTTCGGCCCGACCTTCGGCTCCAGCTGGGGAGGGCGGGGATGGCATCACCGCGGCGGGCGCGTTTTTGGGGTGCGCGGCGGCGGGCGGCGATTCCGCTAAGCGCGAACCCACGCAACTCTCCGGCACTTGCTGCCGGAGAGTCCGGCGTGAGTTTGCAGCCTCCCGTCGGACCGTTGAGGCATCCTAGAAAATGCCCAGCCGATGAAAGCTGCGGCTGTCCTGCAGATTTTTTTGGAATGTTGAATCTTTGAGCTACGTAACTCGTGAGCGCAAACGCGCGGCATCAGCGGCAACCGGTCTCTGCTAAATCACCCAAATCACCGGTTAAACAACCATATCAGCACGCTGATGACTATACTGATGATGATCGAGGTCGCCAGCGGAAAATAAAACGTGGCACCGCCGCGCTGGAACATGATATCGCCCGGCAGCCGCCCGATCCCGATCCGTGACAACACCGGCCACAATACCCCGACGGCGATAATCACCAGTCCCAGTCCGATCAGAAAGCGCTGCAGGTCCATCGCAACGGATCCTTCTCAGGGCAACACCGTGGTCAGTCGCGTGGTTCCGAGAATTCAAGTCGCCATCAGCCGGTCCGCCGCCGGCCGGCTGATACCGCCGGCCTAGACTGGTGGGCAGGCTCGTGAGCGCTGGCGCTCATGCAAAAAGGAACCGCCGCTTTATCGCTATGCGATTTATCGAGTCGCGGATATGCACACCATGATGACACCCTTGACCCTTTCGCGACCATCGTCGGGTCCTGCTTCGCCGCCGTTAGCCCTATCGGCCGTTTCGCGTCCAGCGTGCGGTGTCCGGCGTCCAGGTCGAGCCGTGCCTGCACGGTGATCCAGCGTTGCCGATTGCCGACCTTGACCTTGACCACGTAATGTTTGCCGTTGCGAGCAGCATATGCCGGTCATCCCGTTTGACGCCCTCGTCGAACCGTCCGCCGGTCGCTTGGTGATCTTCATGAAGTGCCCCAGTCCGTTTTTGTCAACCAATTGGCAACCCCCATGCCGACAGCGGCTGACACAGGCAGGGGCAGGCAAGCCTGAGTTTTCGCGATCGCAGGATTCTGACAGGGGGTGACAGACACCGATGGACCCGTCAATACTGTTTCACAATCTCATCTTCGGCTTCGGCGTCGCGCTGTCGTGGCAGAACCTCCTCTATTGCCTGATCGGCGTCTCGGTCGGCACTCTGATCGGTGTGCTGCCGGGCATCGGACCGCTCGGCACCATTGCGATCCTGTTGCCGATCACCTTCAACGTCGCGCCGGTCGGCGCGCTGATTATGCTCGCCGGCATCTACTACGGCGCCCAATATGGTGGCTCGACCACCGCGATTCTGGTCAACCTGCCCGGCGAGACTTCGTCGATCGTCACCTGCATCGACGGCTACCAGATGGCGCGTCGGGGCCGGGCCGGCCCGGCGCTTGCGATCGCGGCGATCGGCTCGTTCTTCGCCGGCACGGTCGGCACGCTGATGATCGCGCTGTTCGGGCCGCCGCTCGCTGACGTGGCGCTGGAGTTCGCGGCCCCGGAATATTTCTCCCTCATGCTGATGAGTCTGGTGGCGGCCGCCGTGCTCGCTCAGGGCGACATGGCGAAGTCGTTCGCCATGGTGGCGCTCGGGCTTCTGTTCGGCATCGTCGGCACCGATGTCAACACGGGCGTGCAGCGCTTCAGCTTCGGCATCACCGAACTCTCCGACGGCATCGGCTTCATCGTGGTTGCAGTCGGCATGTTCGCAATGGGGGAGATCATCGCCAATCTGGGCGAGCCGGAACAGCGCAGCGTATTCGGCGCCAAGGTCTCGCACCTATTTCCGACCTGGGCCGACATGAAGCAATCGATCGGTCCGATCCTGCGCGGCACGGCGATCGGGTCATTTTTTGGCGTGCTGCCCGGTACCGGTCCGGCGATCGCCTCGTTCTCGTCCTACATCGTAGAAAAAAAAGTAGCGGCCGACCCGTCGCGGTTCGGCCACGGCGCCATCGAGGGCGTCGCCGGGCCGGAATCCGCCAACAATGCCGATGCGCAATGCAAGTTCATCCCGATGCTCACGCTTGGACTGCCGGCGAGCGGCGTCATGGCGTTGATGCTCGGCGCGCTGACCATTCAGGGCATTCAGCCGGGCCCGGAAGTGATGACGCAGCGCCCCGAGCTGTTCTGGGGCCTCGTCGCCAGCATGTGGATCGGCAACCTGATGCTGGTGATCCTCAACCTGCCGCTGATCGGAGTGTGGGTGAAGCTCCTCACGGTGCCCTACCGGCTGCTGTTTCCCGCCATCATGGCGTTCTCGGCGATCGGCATCTACAGCGTCAACACCTCCTCCTTCGAGATCTATCTGACGGCGTTGTTCGGCGTGCTCGGTTTCGTTTGGTCGAAGCTAGGCTTTCCGGCACCGCCGCTGCTGCTCGGCTTCGTGCTTGGCCCGATGATGGAAGAGCACCTGCGCCGCGCCATGCTAATGGCGAAGGGAGACCCCACGGTTTTTGTCACCCGTCCGATCAGTCTTGCATTCATCATCGTTACGGCGAGTATCGTGGCCGTGATGGTGGTGCCGGCGATGAAAAAGCGACGCGGCGAGATTACCGGGTGATCGCACCTCGCCAGCGCCTAAGCAGTCGGATGTGGCGGGAGAAGCACCCAGTTTTGGCGATGTCGGGGTGCCGCCGCTGTCGGCTCTGGCTTCGCATGACGCGGCGGTTGCCGCTGCGACACGGTCGCCTATGGCGCCATTTGCGGTCGTGACCCTCAAGCCCAATCCGTAGGGAATCTTCGCTGCGCACGGCAATGCCGCGGAAATGGTCGAGGGTTCCATGCCCCGGACATGCCCGCCGATGGATCCGCATCGTCGTCCCGGCGGCGGTGCGGCAGATGCGCCGCGGCAGCTGGGCGGCACCCCGGACAAAACCGGGGTCGGCAACGCGGTGGCCGCCGAGGCAACGTCGCACTATCATCACCTTGGTTTTGCCGTTGCTCTATCGCTTGGCGATTGAACCTCGGTGACAGGTTTTGGAACGAAAATCCGGCGCCTTCTTGCGACAAAGCGAGGGATGATGGCAGATCTGAAGAACAAAATCGCCCTGATCGTCGGCGCCGGCGCGGGGCTCTCCGCGTCGATTGCGCGAAGCTTGGCGGACGCCGGCATGAAGGTCGCGCTCGCGGCGCGCAGCGTGGATGACCTCGGTTCGCTCGCGGCAAAAATCGGCGCCACCACCTTAACCGCCGATGCGAGCGACCCCCAGGCTGTGAAAAAGCTCTTTGCGGATCTCGCTGACCGACACGGCGATCCCTACGCGGTCGTCTACAACGCCAGCTATCGCACCCGCGGACCATTGGTCGATCTCGATCCGGCCGAGGTCGAGAAGTCGCTGGCGGTGAGCGCCTTCGGCGGCTTCCTGGTGGCGCAGGAGGCGGCGCGCCGCATGCTGCCGAAAGGCGCCGGCGCGATCATCTTCACCGGTGCATCCGCGAGCGTAAAGGGCTACCCGCAATCGGCGCCCTTCGCCATGGGCAAGTTCGCGCTGCGCGGCCTTGCCCAGAGCATGGCCCGCGAACTTGCCCCTCAGGGTATCCACGTCGCCCATGTCGTGGTCGATGGCGGCATCCGTTCGGCGCGCCGTCCCGATGCGGCCGACCGGCCGGACTC
>JASHRR010001193.1 GCA_030037185.1 Xanthobacteraceae bacterium
ATGTGCGGATCGCGTTGCGGCGCCAGATCTGCTTTCGCTGCGCCGATCGCAATCGCGTCATTGTGGCCTACATGCTCGAGCGGGGGATCGAGGAGGCGTTGCGCTCGGCAGTGCGGCCAACCGCTGTCGGGGCGTTTCTCAGCATATCCGACACGGCGGCACGCCCGATTGTCGATCGAATAAAACAAACATTCGCCGCCGCGCCTGAGACTCTGCCGGTCGTGCTCACGTCGATGGATGTGCGCCGGCACGTCCGCAATCTCCTCGTTCGCCACGATCTCGACGTATCGGTATTGTCTTATCAGGAGCTCGCGCCGGAGTTCAGCGTGCAGCCGCTGGCTTCGGTCGCCGGGAGCGCGGAAAAAGAGGCGATGGCGCTTGCCGTGGAGTCGCGGCCTGAGCTGGCACGGGTGGATGTGGGCCGTGCTGAGCGAACCGCCGTTGCCGGCAAGACAGCGGTTGAAGTGCGCTAACGAGGGGATGTTATGGGGATTAGCGTTTGGGAGCCGCGACCGCGGCCTGCGATGGCATGCGAAGGAAGGACGTTGCGGCGCAGGCTGTCGTTCGCCTTCTTAGGATTGCTGATGGCGATGGGCCTTATGGCGATTGGGCTCCTGGCAACGCCGATGCGGGGCGCCGCCCAAGATATTTTCGACAACGTCGTGGTTGGCCGGCCCACCGTCGATCTCGCCGTCGGCGAGGGGCGCATTCTTCGTTTCGACGGGCCCGTCGATTCGGTGTTTATTGCGGACTCATCAGTTGCCGATGTGCGTGTCGTCTCCGCCGACGTCGTCTATGTGCTCGGCAAGAAGAGTGGCAGAACCAACCTCATCGCGACGTCACCCGAGCAGCGCGTGCGCGTCCAGGTGCAGCTGCGCGTGGCCGTCAATCCGCAGCCGGCAAACGATGCGATGCGCAAGCTTCAGCGTACGTCGACCGTGGAAATCTCCATTCTCGGCGAACGAACGGCCGTCACGGGCCGAACGCACAGGATCGAGGAAGCCGTCGATGCCGAGAATGTCGGCGAAAGCTATTCCCCACCGGGCCAGCCGCCTATCAACAATACGACGATCGAGGGCTCCCAGCAGATCAATATCCGCGTGCGCTTCGCCGAGGTGTCCCGAGACGAGCTGCAAGCACTTGGCTTCAGCTGGAGAATCTTCGCCGGGGCCAGCGCCGGCAGCCTCGGTTATGGCGGCAAGTACGACATCGACGTCATCCTCGAAGCATTGAAGCGCAATGGCCTTGTGACCATCCTGGCGGAACCGAATCTGACCGCCGTTACCGGAGAAACCGCGAGCTTCCTGGCGGGAGGGGAAGTGCCGGTGCCGATCGCCCAGGCGGGCGGGGTGATGAATGTGGAGTACCATCCATTCGGCGTCTCACTGGACTTCACGCCGACCATCATCAAAACCAACCGCATCGGCCTGCATGTGCGCCCCCAGGTCAGCACGATTGCGCACCTCGGCGAGGTCAAAGTTAACGGCGTCGACTTGCCAAGCTTCACGGTGCGCCGCGCTGACACCACAGTCGAGGTCGCGAGTGGCCAAACCTTCGCGATTGCAGGCCTGTTCCAGCGCCAGCTGTCGCAGGACCTCGACAAGCTCCCGCTGATCTCGGAAGTCCCGGTGCTCGGGGCTTTATTTACTTCGGAGCGATTTCGCCGCGACGAAACCGAACTCGTCATTCTGATCACGCCCTATTTGGTGAAACCCACGCGGGGTCGAACGATGGCCACTCCTCTCGACCGGCCGGCGCCGCCGCCGCCGCCTGCCGTCGGGGCGGCGCCGGCCCGCAAGGCAGACGACTTGCCGCGGACCGGCCTGATCCTGAAGTAATGGGAGGAGATATGCCCATGTCCCGCCACCGCAATTGCCGCCATCTCAACTCCCACAAGCTCAATTCCCGCCGTTTCCGTCGCCTGGCCGGCTCGGCAATTGCCCTGTTGGCGCTGGCCGCCTGCGCCGACCTGCCTCCCGACTATTCGCCGAACTTCGCTCAAGTGCCGGTGGTCTCGCCTGACCGGGTCGTGCGTTACCGGCTCGTACCCGAGGCCTGTCTGGTCCCGGATCCGACCGATACCCAGCTCGCCCCGCGGCTACCCCCGGGGTGCGCGAACAATGCCAACCTCCTCGCCATGGTCGAGAAGAAGCGCGACGTCGTTCACGGCCGCAAGCTCGGCGCGGCGCCAGCCGCTCCGTCCGCGCGAGCGGCGCAAAATTATATCTACGGAACACGAGGCCAGCTGGGCGCCTCCGTCGGCGCACCGACGCCCCCGGCCGTTACGCCGGCCGCAGTAACAACCGAGCCGGCGCCGGCGCCCGCCGGGCGATCCCGTGGGGTCACCCCGACACAAGAGCCAACCCCGACCAATCATTGAAAGTCGGCGGGCGTCCGGGCGTCAGGCATACGTTTTCAGCCTTGCATTGTCCCCAGGACGCGGGCGCGCGTCTTGGGATCCGCGATACGGCGAATCGATGCGGCACGGCCGAACAGCTTTTCGAATTCGCCCTGGGAAAGGTCAGGGGGCGCAACCGTTCGCGCGTCGTCGGCGCTGCGTCCGATGATGCCGAGAACGATGACGAGATTGCGTCGATGGACAGGCTGAACGGTTGGCGATCGCGCGATCTTGTCGGTCAGCTCCGCCGCCCTTTCGGACTGGCCAGCGAGCGCTGCGGCAAGCGCAAGATTGGTGGCAATGTCGAGGTCATCCGGCTGAATGGTCAGCGCCTTTTCGAAGGTCGCTTGCGCGTCGGAAAATTGTCCGGCGATGGTCTGCGCCACGCCGAGGCGATTGTAGGCCGCGCCGGTGTTGACTTGCGGCGCAGCTTTGGCGAGCGCGGCGAGGCCCTTTTCAGCGGCGCCCTGGCGCATCAACGCCGTGCCAAGGCCGAGCAGCGCATTGGCATCGTTCGCATCCTTCGCGAGCGCGGCGCGATAGGCTTGGATCGCTGCATCAAGCTTTGTGGCACGCAAATAAGCATCGCCAAGTCGAACATTCGCAGCAGGCGTGCCTCCCGACACCGCGACAGCCTCGCGATAGAGCTCCAGAGCGGTTTCGCCGCCACCGTTCGCCTCGATGTCGCGTGCGAGGTGAACGAGTTCCTCCGATCTGTCGGTGCCGGATTGCTGACTTTTTCTGGCGACCGGGGCGTCCGTAAGAGCTGTGCATCCGGCAAGACCTGCCAAAAGCACGAGTATTCTCCAATTCACAGCCATCCCCGACCTCTCCCAGCAAACCGTGTGAACCTGCCATGAATGACGAAACTGAACAGAAGTCGCTCCCCGCTTCCGCCAAGAAGCTTCGCGATGCTCGCCGTAAAGGCCAGGTGCCCCACAGCCGCGACCTCGTGACGGGCGTTTCGCTGACAATGCTGTTCATCTATTTTGTGCTTGGCGGGCCCACGCTCGCCGATCGCCTGACCGCACTGGTGGAGGCGGCTTCCCGGTCCGTCGATCAGCCCTTCGGCGAGGCGGGCGGCCGTGCTGTCCGCCTCGCCCTCGAGATTGTGCTGTCGGCGAGCCTGCCTCCGGTCGCCATCGTGGTAATCGGTGATATCGTCTCCGGTATGGCTTCGACGTTCGGGCCGGTATTTTCCTTCGATCCGGTCAAACCCAAGTTCGAGCACGTCAATCCGGCGCAGGGCCTGAAACGGATCTTCTCCATGCGCAATGTGGTTGAGTTTGCCAAGGCAGCCGTCAAAGTCATCGTTCTGGCGACTGCGTTCTTGTTGATCACGCGCGGCATGATTGAGCCGCTGTTTGAATTGCCTGTCTGCGGCGAGCCCTGCCTTGCTGCGGCCGCCATCGCGGCCATGAGGCCGCTCGCCGCCACCGCGGCGGTGGCATTTGTGGCCATTGGGGTCCTCGATCTCTTGGTGCAGCGCCGCCTGTTCCTGCGCGACATGCGCATGACACGCACCGAGTCCAAGCGCGAGGTCAAGGACCTCGAAGGAGACCCGCTCATTCGCGGCGAGCGGCGTCGCATGCGGACGCAGTTCACGGGCCGCCGCATCCGAGTCGGCATCCGGCATGCGGTCATCGCGGTCAGGCATGAAGATCAGATCGTTGGCCTGCGCTACCGGCCGGGGGAAACTCCGGTGCCGGTCGTGGTCTGCAAGGGGCGTGGGGAAGCAGGTCGCACCATGCTGGCCGAGGCCCGACAGCTCGGTATTCCGATCGTCGATAACGCCACCTTCGCGGCCGCCCTTGCGGCACAGCACGCGGTCGGGCAGACGATCGTCCCTGACCTGTTTAAAGTCGCCGCCGAAACTCTGGTGGCCGCCGGTTTTTCCTCCTGACGACCGCCAAAGGGGGCCTCGCTCAAGTGAGGGTGTGGGCGGTTCGATTGAGCTTGGCATCCGCCCGAGCCTCAAGCGCATCGAGGGCGATGCGCATGACATCTGCCTTGTGGCGAATGTGGCGACGCGCAATCGCGGCAAATCGCACCCCGTCACGCGCTTCGAGCGACGTCATCATCTCTTGGTGCTCTTCCACCGCATCCGCCCATTGAG
>JASHRR010001194.1 GCA_030037185.1 Xanthobacteraceae bacterium
CTCGTTGATGGCATCGAGGATGCTGCGGTCCTCCTGCCTCAGGATGGCACGTGCCTTCGGATCGGTCGTGGAGCCGAACAGACGCTCAAACAGCGCCCGGGGGCGGCTCTCCATCGGCATCGGCGTGGTGTCGTCGCGCCATGAGATGGTGTTGTAGTAAGCGCAGCTGTAGGCGGCCTCGCAGGAGCCCAGCACATCCGCCGACTCCAAGCTGACCTCGAGCGAGGCGAGCTGAGTCTCTTTGCCGAACTCCCTCGCTGCGACCTGGTCGACGGAGACGCCGGCATGCAGATCGGCGCCGGCGGTCATCTTGGCGTGAGTTCCCGTCAGCCAGGCGGTGCAGGCGCGCGGATGATCGCCGGCGACTTCGAACCCCAGCCCGGCGGCTTGCTGGTTATCGAGCCCCGAGAACACCAGCATGCGGTCCTTGAATTCCGCGAGCGGCTGGAGAATCCGCGGCATTTCCTGAAGCGGGCCGCCCGCGTCCGCGGGTGCAAACTCGTTCTTCAGGTTCATGATTCCGTTCGGGACCTGGACGAACCCCATCCGGATCGGCCGCGCCTTATCGGCGGCCAAGGCCGGTGTCATCGCGTCCAGCAGCGGCAGCGCAAGGACTGCGCCGGTGCCGTGCAGGAACGTGCGCCGGTCTACGAATTTTCGGCTAATAATCATTGCTTATGCTCCTCTCGTTTGAATCATCAGGAACGGTTTGCTCTGAACGATGCCGAGAATGATGGCTGACCATCGATAGTTCTTGGCACCGGCTTCACGCGCGATCTTGCGAACGACCGGCTGGTCGTACTCTTCCGTGCCGCGGCCGAGCGCATAGGTCAGCAGCCGCTCGGTAAAGTTCTCCACGAACACGTCGCGCTTTTGGTGCACCAAGACATCGCGCAGACCCTGCGGCCCATCGAACGGGGTGCCATCGGGGAGCACACCGGAGGGATCGATCACTTCCTCTCCTTCGGTGTCACGCCACTTGCCAAGACCGTCAAAGTTGTCGAGGGCAAAGCCGATCGGGTCCATGATGCGGTGGCAAACGGCGCACTGGGGACTGACCCGGTGCTCCTCCATGCGCTGGCGCATGGTCAACACTTTTTGGTTCTCGTCGATCTTCAACGCCGGAACGTTGGGCGGCGGCGGCGGCGGCGGCGTGCCGAGCAGCTGCTCCAGCACCCACTTGCCACGGATGGTCGGCGCCGTCCGATTGGGATAGGCGGTGACGGCCATGATGCTGGCCTGTCCGAGCAACCCGAACCGCTTGGGATCGGTGATCGCGATACGGCGAAACTCGGTGCCGTAAATCCCCTCGATCCCGTAGTGCTCGGCCAAGCGCTGATTGACGAAGGTGTAATCCGTCGTCAGCAGATTGACGACGCTGTGATCCTGGCGCATCTCGTTGGCGACAACGAGCTCGGTTTCCTTTTCAAGCGCCCGGCGCAGATTGTCGTCGAAGTACGTAAAGGCCGTCAGATCCGGCTGCATCTTCGGGATGTTGCGCAGGAACAGCCACTGCCCGATGAAGTTCTGCACCAGGGCCTGCGAGCGCGGATCAGCCATCATCCGCTGGACCTGATGCTCGAGCATCGCCGGATCGCTGAGTTGTCCGCGTTCGGCGACGGCGAGCAGTTCGTCGTCGGGAATGCTGCTCCACAGGAAGAACGACAGGCGCGACGCGAGTTCGACGTCGCCGAGCCGGTGGACCGTTCCCGCAGGCGTGTTGGCCGGATCAAGTTCCGCACGGAAAATGAACTCCGGCGACACCAGGACCTTCTGCAAGGCGAGCCTGACGCCCGACTCGAAGCCGCCGGTCGAGGCGCCTTGCTTGTAGAGAGCCATCAGCTGCGGCAGATCGTCGGCGCTGATCGGCCGCCGATAGGCGTGGTGGGCGATGTTGGCGAGGATCTTTTCGGCGCAAGCCTGCTCTTCGCCCGCCGCTGGATGGCAGACGAAAATCTTGTCGCGGCTCGGCGTTGAGCCCGGCCCCTGGACGTCAAAGGGCCCGGCGATCGAGATGCTGCCCACACCTTCGAAATGGGCCTGTACCGCGTCAGCCCGCTGCCGGAAGATGATGCCTTCCTGGATCACGGTATCTTTTTCGAAGGTCGCAATGATCGAGTGCGTGCCCGCCTTTACCGGCAGGCGGACCTTCAGATTGGCCTCAAGGTTGACGCGCCCGGTCGCCGTGTTGATGTTTGCCCGCCGGCCCGATGCGGGGATGGTGAACAATTCAAGCCTTTGATCGTCGAGCCGCAGATCGAGCTCGCGCTGGCGCCCGGTGCCCATGATCTCGTCGGCCCGGCCGCGCTGGAGGCCGACCGAGATCTCGTATTCGCCGTCCACCGGGAAGTAATGGTTGACCTCGGTGCCGCCGCGCGAGCCGATCGGCATGTCGTCGCTCATGCGATCTTCCTGCCTGAGCGCGTGCGGAATGTCGTAGGTCTGATAAGCCGGAGGCATCGTGGTGTCGCCCACTGCCGCACGGCTGATCTTGCCCGCTGCCAGAAGGTACTTTTCGAGCAGCGCCGGCGATACCGTCAGCACGTCGCCGATATTGTCGAAACCGTAGCCAGCATCGTCGCTCGGCAGCAGCTCCGAAACGTCGACGTCAAGCGCCAGCAAATCGCGAATCACATTGTGGTATTCAGCCCGGTTGAGGCGATGCAGCGTCGGCCGTCCGGGGGTGGGCTTAGCGTCAATCAGGCGCTCGCGTTCACCCTCGATGGCGCTAACCAGATTCTGGTAGGTCGCCTCGTCGGGGCGCGGCGCCCCGGGGGGCGGCATCTCGCGGCCGCGCAACTTGCGCAACACCTTCTCCCAAAGGGCGCCGTTGCGGTCGAGATTGGCGAGATCCAGGGTCTCTAGATTCACGCCCGCACGGGCCTTTGGACCAAAATGACAGGTGTCGCAATAAAGTTTCCAGGTCTGCCAAGCCGAATGTTGGTCGAAGCTTACAGGTTGGTCGGTTGCAGCCGAAGACGCCGAATTTTCAGCCGGCACCACTGCTGCGCGTAACAAGACCGCGCCCGCAACTGCCACGCCCAACGCGGCCAGTGCTCGGGTTCGAGCCATCACTTCCTCCCAGTGCAAAAGGTCGCATTGTCAAGACAATGTACAATGCTCTATAAGCTTGCCCAAGTAAAGGTTGCAATTTGTGTTTCAGTAACCATATTGTGATGCAATTAATGTTGCATTTCTTCGTCGGCCCGAGGATACCGTCGTGCCAACGATGCCGCTCGGATTCCCTAAAGCGCGATCGGCGACTGTCGCATTAGCGAGCAAAAACCGCCGCCCCGACAGGCAGTGAGGCCTTTCTCAGCGCTCCGGCATGCGTGCCGATGTCAAATCCGCAGGCCAGCCATGCAACGCCTCAGTTGTGGCGGGGGCTTCAAAACCCCTCTGTGGATGCCCGCACGCCGCCGGACGGATCATGCTCTTTTTTGCGCCGGGACCGGCACGCCGGCAATCTTCACTGTGAACGAGCCAAGGCTCGTGCGGGTGCAGAAATACACGGTCTTCCAGTCGTCGCCGCCGAAGGCAACGTTCGCAGTGTTGGCAAAGCCATGGATGATGCGGCCGAGTTTCTTGCCGGCCGAATCGAGGATGTAGAGGCCGCCCGCGCCACCGCAAAAGACGTTCCCGGCAGTGTCGACCTTCATGCCGTCAGGCCCTCCCGGCTCGCCGCCGCTCAAGTCGGCGAAAACCCGGTCGGTCTGGCGGGCGAGGGTTCCGTTCGGCATGACATCGAAGGCGCGGATATGGCGGCGCTGGGAGTCGTTGACGTAAAGGACCCGCTCGTCGGGCGAGAATGCAATCCCGTTAGGAGTCAAGAAGTCAGCCACCAGAAGCGTGAGCGTTCCGGCATCGGGCGAGATGCGATAGACGCCCGCAAAGCTCAGGTCGGTTTGCCCGGGCGGCTGTTGCGCGCGAGGCCCTGCCCAGGGATCCGTGAAGTAGATCGCGCCATCGGATTTCACCACCACATCGTTCGGAAAGTTGAGAGGGCGGCCCTGGAAGCTTGCCGCCAGCACCGTGATGGTGCCATCATGCTCCTCGCGCACGACCCGGCGCGTCGCTGCCTCGCAGGCCACCAGTCGGCCCTGCATGTCGCGGGTGATGCCGTTGGCGGCATTGGTGTTCTCTTTGAAGACCGATATCCCCTGCCCCGGCGCGTATTTCCACCGCTTGAGGTCGGTGCCGCGAAACAGCAGATAGCCGCCCTCCTTCCACCACAGCGGTCCTTCGACATTGGCGGTGCCGCCGAGATTGGTGGCCAGATCGACGATCGGCTCCGATGCGGAAACGATCCCGTCAAGCGCCGGATCGAGCCGGTCGATCCGCGTGCGCGCCTGCGCGGCGGCGCCGCGATAGCCGCCGACCGCCAGGCTTCCTGCTGCTGCCGACATCGCAAGCATGTGCCGTCGCGAAAACGCGTGGGTAGCCATGGATCCCTCCCTCGTCTGGCGTTTTCAGGACCCTGAAAGGCCCTGATCAATTTCGCAAAACCGCTCAAGGCGTC
>JASHRR010001195.1 GCA_030037185.1 Xanthobacteraceae bacterium
GTAACACGTGTAAATCGGCATTTCAGCCACCTTGGGACGGCACGACCATTGCTGCTGCATGCTGAGGAATACGTTGGATGGGGGTCAGGCGTGCCGCCGGCATGTCCGACCACGGCGGCGTGACCGAACGCAGTCGCAGGGAGCGTTGGTCCAATGGTTTTGCGGACACGGCGCCGACACCGTTCGTTCCGGGCTAGATGTTGCGGATAACAACATGATTTTTTGGGATTATTCTCCGTCATCGCGGCAGTTGCGGCTGACTGCTAATCAATTAAGAGATGACGGAAAAGAACGACTTTGATCTGGTCGAGCAACAGAGCGAAGGCGAGCGTGGCGCCCAGCAAGACAAGCACTACCCCGACGGGCAGCGGTTCCATCAGAATGCCGCGGATGGCAAGCGTCGAGACGACCGCAATGTCGAGGAGGGAGAACACCATCATCAGCACGCTGGGGCGCGAGTTCCACATGCGGCCGCGCTCGCGCAGGACGTAGACCAAGGCTTGGCCGGCGAATACGAACATGAGGAAGATCAGGGTCTGCATCTGGCCGGTTGTAAGGCGGAGGCAAAACGTCCCCGTTGCCAGCACGCCTAAGCAGAACGCGAACTTGAACGCGGCAAGGGGGATCGTCGCGAGTGTCAGGTTGTGAAGCCGCCAGGCATTGGGGTGCGGTGAGGGCGTGGCACGATCGGCGGTGCGCGCCATGCTGACGAAATCGTTCGTGAACATGGACAATGCCTGCAGCATAGGCGTGAGCACGGCGTGTCCGGTCAACAAGAGACCCGCGCCGAGCACCACCAGAGTGACGATCTTGTTGACCAAGATGCCCATGGTGTAGGTCAGAACGCGTTGAAATACCGTTCTTCCTTCCTTAATTGCCGTGACGATGCCCTCGAGGCCGGGCGTGGTCAGTACCAGCCCGGCCGCCGCCTTGGCCACGTCGGTTGCGCTCTCGACCGCAATCCCCATTTGCGCTTGACGTAGCGCGGGCGCGTCGTTAGCGCCGTCGCCGCACATACCAACCGCATATCCGCCGCGCTGCAACGCCTTCACCAGGCGAAACTTCTCTTCAGGAAAGACGCCCGCATAGATCGCGAAGTCTTGAGGCGTGACCCGATCCGGAATTTGGCCGCTTGGACAGACATTGCCGGTGATGCCGATCGCGCGGCCAACCGTCGCTGCAGTCGTAGCCGTGTCGCCGGTGACCATGACGGTGGGCACCCCGAGCCCGCGCAACTCGCCGAGTAAGATCGCAGAATCAGCCCTCGGCGGATCGTGGAGGGCAATGAGGCCGATAATGCTTATCTGCTTCGGCGGACCGCTTGCAACAGCTAAGGTGCGATAGCCGGCGCGGGACAACGAGTCTAATTCCGCCATCATCGCAGGATCAAACGGCGCCACGGCTTCGATGGCCGCCGGCGCGCCTTTCATAACGAGAACTTCGCGACCGGTTAGATCTTGCGCGACGGCTTCCGCCCGTTTACTCGCGGGGTCGAACGGCGTGAAAGTCCGAACCGCAGGCGGCACGTGCGGCGGGGCCGCGCCACGCGCCGCACCGCGAACCGCGAGGTCAATCGGGTCGCGCCCGTCCGGCGAACTCGCGATTGCAGCAAAGGCCAGCACATCGTCTGCCGTCCAGCCCTCGCGCAACGGCCGAACCGCCGCTACGCCTATTCTGTTTTCGGTGAGCGTTCCGGTCTTGTCGGCGCACAGTACGTTGATGGTCGCCGCCTCGTGCAATGCCGTCAGCCGCGTGAGAAGAACGCCGTTGAGCGCGAGGTGCTTGGCGCCGAGCGCGGCTGCCAGCGTGAAGGTCGCGGGCAGCGCAACCGGTACGGCGGACAGCATTGCCGTGAGCACGAGCTGGATAATCTGCGAAGCGGGCAATGCGATCACATGTGCATAGGCAACTAGCCCGACAACAATCGCGGCATTGACGACCGAGAGGTTGCGAACGAGGCCGAGGACAGCCCTCATCTCGGCGCTTTCGACGTGCGCGACGCGCACGAGTTCGGCCGCGCGCCCGAAATAAGTCGTCGCGCCGGTAGCGGTGACGAGCGCTACGGCTTCACCGCGGCGCACCACAGAGCCTGCATAGGCGACCTTGCCGGTCCCGGACTCGGCAGCCACCGATTCCCCCGTCAGCATGGACTGATCAAGGAGGACCGAACCCTCGATGATTCGCATGTCCGCGGGGACGATCGCGGCCAGTGTCAATTGGACGACGTCGTCGGGGACCAGCAACGCGGCCGGCAGCTCGACCCACTGTCCATCGCGCCTGACTCTTGCCTTCAGCGAGAGGTGCTGTTTGAGTAGCGCCAACGCGGCGTTTGCGCGGCCCTCCTGAAATGCCCCTAGAGCCACATTAAAAATCAGCAGCGCTGCGATGAGTCCAGCTTCGACGCGTTCCCCGATGACGAGCTGAAGGACTACTGTGGCTTCAAGCATCCACGGCACCGGCGCCCAAAAGTGCCGTGCGATTCTTTTGATGACATGCTCCCGCGCCTCGGCGACTTCATTGCGGCCATGCTTCGTTAGCCGCCGAGCCGCTTCCTGGGAGGTAAGCCCATCTGGCACCGGGGAGCTCATAACTCGCACATCTCGCGAGCATCCTTCCGCCTATTGCACCTCATCCGGCTGCCGTGAGCTGACGCCTGAGCCGTTCGCAAAGCCAATTTTTTTAGCCCGCCCATCGGGCGGCTGGTCGCGGGGCTCTGCGCTTCGATAACAACCTCGTGACTCGCTTGCTCAATATCTGCTCGGTAATCGGCTGCCGCTTCAGCGAATCCCGGGAGGCATTCCCGTTGCTGGACACGGATCGAGGAACGGCATCGGGTGGAGGGTTCGCTGCCAAGACCTATGACCAAGAAAAGTGTCATCGTCGCCGACAAAAGCTTTGCGCTGGCGTGACGTTCGCCCACCGCCCCGCGGGCGCGATCTTAGCGCCACGGGATGGCAGCGGCTAGTTGGCTGGCGGGGGGCCGGCAGCGCACTGTGTTGGGGGAGGGACGACGGGTTTTTTCGTAATCCAGACGCGGGCAAGGAGCTTCTCGGGCGCCAAGAATACCCGGAGAATAGGAGAGGCAGGCTTGCTCGCGTCCGCTCGCCGACTTGCCGCTCGATCGCGCGGCCATTGCGCTCAAAAATGAAAAGGAGCCGGGCCACGGCAGCATCTCCGGCCACACCCGGATCTCGCATGAGGCTCCAGAATGCCGATGCCGTTAATTCGCTCCACTGAGAGGCACTCTCGAGGCGGCCTTCGCGTCGCCCCCCTTGTTTCGAGGACTGCGCCAACCAGCCCGCCCACCGGCTTCGCCCTGGCGGGCCCCCATGGCAGCGGCAACGAATTCGCAGAGTGGTGCAGGAAAAGCATTCTGGCATGATCACGCCGCTGCCCGCCGAAATGTAGAACGTAACCGCCGAAAGGCGGCCTTGTGGTGGGCATGTCCCGCTGGGGCTTGCTGCGTTTTCCTTTGGAGTTCGTGCCCGCGGACGGTCCGCTTTCAGATCTTGAACCAGTCTGCCCGGGGTTATCGGATCCTGCCGGCCCGCCGTCCAACTGGAGCGGTTGGTCTATGCCATTGTCGTAGCTCTGCGCAAGACCCTGTGGGGCCGGTGGAAACGCGAACGCTAGCACTGCAGCTGTTGCAAGGTTTAATGCAAGTCTCATGAGTGCACAGCCGTTGATCTTCTAGCAGGTCAATTCGTGTCATGACAAATGGGTTCGAGGCGGTCGCCGGGAGTCATGCGTGTAATTTGTCACAGCGATTGGAGTAGTCCGGGTAGGACATGCGCCGGCTCGCAATGCCTCTTTCGATGCACGCGGGCTTGAGACGCGATGAGGCCGATGAGCGTGGTTACCTTCGCCGCTGCGCCGCTCTGTGAAACACCGCGCGGCGTCTCGTCAGCCCCTATGGGGGGCACCTTGGCAATCTCGCTATGCGCGAGGTGCGGTGGCAACGTAAACGCGATCTGGTTTGTGTGACTGGCAGGAAGTGACTTGTGGTCCTTGCGCGTAAATGAAATCTCGCCGCGATCCCGGCATTATTTCAATGTCGGCGCTTGCCCGGTGCGACAACGTTGTCGAGGCAAAGCAACAGCGCCGCCAAACTGATTGGCCATGAAATCATAAAGCACGGGCTTCAGCCCGCCCACCAACTTTGCCAACGCCCCGCTCTGCGGCCATGATTTCCGCTTGCTCGTCGGCACAGCAAAGGGTGATTATACCAACCACACTGTAACTGATGCAGCCGCCGCGGATTCAAGGAAAGCCCGCTGCCGCGTTTCAAAACATTTTTGGCGGGAAACCGGTGGTGGGGCACCCGAAACCTATGGGGATCCCATAATGTGAACATGTGCCCAGGGGGTGCCAGCCCACATGATGTAGGCACCTGTTGGCTTATGTCTCGTGGGCAGTCCTGTGGTTTTCGGATCAAAGGGCCACAGAATCATCCAGTGCGGGCCGATGGGAATAGGCGGGCTCGTCGTGTCGAACGGGTCAGAGTCACTGCGCTGCGTTGCCCCGGCCAACATGTATTCGATGCCGGGGACAGTTGTACTGGGCCTCTCTTTGTGCTGAGCGAAATCGTGGTTCCATTGCATCGCGACTTTGTCGGCGCACATCGCCGGCACACCAATTCCACTTCGATCACCAGGCATGCAGGTGAAGTCGTTTTTCCCTTCACGCAGGATGTTCATCTTTCCATCATGATCGATCTCGGCAACCGTAGCTTCGTTCGTAACGCTGAGGGGACCGGCGGACAGCGCTCGCTTGATCTTTTCTGTCTCCGATTCTTGTTCTTGCGAGTTGGCGATTTGAGGCGTCGACGGAAATACAGCGACGAGCCAAAACGATAGACACGTGACGACGAATGCAGCGTCGCATCGTTGCCGGCTCATGTCGGCCCCCTAAAGCGCGCGGGCGCTGCGTGCCCGCGAGCCAGGTCGGAGGGGGTTCCGGACGGATAAGGCGCGATTGCGACATCCGCCGCTTGCCCGAGCCGCGGCGGCACGCTGCCGGCGCTTTCGCCAACGCCCGCATTGTCAAAGGCGATGACACGGCGATATTTCGGGTTGCGAAAGCCAGGATCCCAATCATCCGTGCTTCCACGCAAGCGCTGAAGCAAAATAAACGGCTTGCCATCTCCAAAGGCCCGGTAGGCA
>JASHRR010000138.1 GCA_030037185.1 Xanthobacteraceae bacterium
CGGCTTGCCGGCGTTCGGAACGGCCGACGAGCGCGGCGTCGGCGGTTCGATCACCGACTCGCGACGGGGCCGTTTGCCATTGAGCAGATCCTTGATCTCGTCTCCCGACAGCGTCTCGAACTCGAGCAGAGCCTTGGCAAGGACCTCTAATTCGTCGCGCTTGGCCTTGAGGATGACGTCCGCCTCGTTATGGCCGGCCTCGACCAGCCGCCGGATTTCCGAGTCGATCTTTTGGGCGGTCGACTCCGAAATATTCTGCTGCCGCGACACCGAATAGCCGAGGAACACCTCCTCCTGGTTTTCCCCGTATGCCACCGTGCCCAATTCATCCGACAGGCCCCAACGGGTGACCATCATGCGGGCGAGCTTGGTCGCCTGCTCAATGTCGGAGGCCGCGCCCGAGGTCACCTTTTCGCGGCCGAACACCAGTTCCTCGGCCACCCGCCCCCCCATCATGATGGCGAGCCGCGAGGTCATCTGTTCGCGGCTCATCGAGAGCTTGTCGCGCTCCGGGAGCTGCATGACCATGCCGAGAGCGCGGCCGCGGGGAATGATCGTGGCCTTATGGACGGGGTCGGTCGCCTTGACATTGAGGGCAACGATCGCATGGCCCCCTTCGTGATAGGCGGTCAGCAATTTTTCCTCTTCGGTCATGACGAGCGATTTGCGCTCGGCGCCCATCATCACCTTGTCCTTGGCGTCTTCGAACTCGAGCTGCGTCACCATTTGCTTGTTGCGTCGGGCCGCCATCAGCGCCGCCTCGTTCACCAGGATCATAAGGTCGGCGCCCGAGAACCCCGGCGTGCCGCGTGCCACCGTCTTGAGGTTGACGTCGGGCGCCAGCGGAACCTTGCGCACATGCACCTTGAGAATGGCCTCGCGGCCGATGATGTCGGGGTTCGGCACCACCACCTGGCGATCGAGTCGCCCGGGCCGCAGCAGCGCGGGATCAAGCACGTCCGGACGATTGGTAGCGGCGATCAGGATGATGCCCTGGTTGGCCTCGAAACCATCCATCTCGACCAGCAACTGGTTAAGGGTCTGCTCGCGCTCATGATTGCCGGCTCCAATGCCACCGCCGCGGTGGCGGCCGACAGCGTCGATTTCGTCAATAAAGATGATGCAGGGGGCGTTTTTCTTGGCCTGCGCGAACATGTCGCGCACGCGGCTGGCGCCGACGCCGACGAACATCTCGACAAAATCGGAGCCCGAAATGGTGAGAAACGGCACGTTGGCTTCGCCCGCGACGGCGCGTGCCAGCAAGGTCTTGCCGTTGCCAGGCGGGCCGACCAGCAGCACGCCGCGAGGAATATGGCCGCCAAGGCGCAACAGGCTATCTCGCTCACTCAGGAATTGAACAATTTCCTTCAGTTCATGCGCAGCTTCCTCCATGCCCGCAACATCGTCAAAAGTGGTGCGACGCGCTGTTTGTGCGAGCAACCTCGCGCGCGATCGCCCGAAAGGAATGGCGCGCTCACCGCCTCGTCGCCCCGGGGCTAGATCATGACGAATTGCGATCCCCGTGAAGGAGACACCGAGCAGCAGGCTGATAAGCACTATCGCCAACAGAGGAGAGGTATCGGGAGCTGGCATGATTTTCAGCTCGACTTTGTGCCCTACGAGCCTCTCCGTCAGGGTCGGATCGTTTGGCAGCACGGTCTGGAAGCGCTTTCCATCGGTCAGTTCTCCGACAGCCGTTGGCCCTCTAAGGATCACCGCGCGGACTTCGTTTTTGTCCACGCGAGCAAGGAAATCCGAATAGGTTAGGCCGATGACCCCGATACCTGGCGACGCCCATATCGGGTCATGCGCTGCCGCCGACATCCCGCGCGAATCACCATGCTGGGCGCACGCCGATCCGCTGTAGCCGTACATTCCGGCAACGGCCGCCATCAGAAGAGCCATTCGACAGACGGTACGACGACGCACAACCAAAATCCCTGTCAGACATATTGGGACAAGCTTGCCGCCAATTACCAGCTTGCCGCCGATCGCCGTTTCGAACAAGTCATTCGTCTCTCGGAATACCGGTTGTGTCGGAAGCGGCAGAGCCAAGACGCAGAAAACATCGCACAGATGAACAAGCGTGGGCTTTGAGGCATGTCAAAGTCGCTTGTTCTCAGGCTACTGCGCTATCGTGACGAATCGCAGTCGCGGTGCGTCGCGCTTGTGTTGTCCGACAGCGTCCCAGCTGTCGCGCCGGTTGACTATTCGGCCCCACGTTCTACTGTCTTTTTAGTTCCTCACCGGCCTCTGGCCGACCCGTCCTGCATGAAAGTCTGTTCTACATTTCTGTGCCGCGTTGGATTTTTTTACTCACTTTCTTCCCAGGCTTTTATTTTGTCCTTTCGGCTGGAGGTAGGCTATGGTAACTATGATACGAATTTTCTATGACTAATCATTAGGAGGTTGGAGTGCGTTTTGCTTCGACCCTCATAACTTGTTTGCTGTTGATGTACAGCGTCGTCGTTGCGCTAGCTGGGAAGCGCGTGGCGCTGTTGATTGGCAACAGCGCCTACCGGAATGCGCCGGCGCTGGTGAACGCCAGGAACGACGCTCAGGACATCGGCAAGTCGCTGCGCGACCTCGGCTTCTCGACCATCATTGCGACCGACCTTGACCGTGCCGCGATGAGCGATGCGCTCGATCGTTTTTCGCGCACGGTCGGCGGCGCCGAGATTGCACTGGTCTATTATTCCGGGCACGGGATGCAGTTCGCCGGCAAGAATTTTCTGCTGCCGATTGAGGCTAGGCTTGCGAATGCGGAGGACGTCAATCGGTTTCGTTTGATGCCACTTGACGACGTATTCGACGTACTTCAAGGCGCGTCGGGGGCGCGGATCGTCATCCTCGATGCCTGCCGCAACAACCCGGTGGAGGATGATCTTAAGCGCCGCCTGGCATCGATCCCCGGGGCCAACCGCGACGCGTTCCTGACGCGGGGGTTTTCGCGCGTCGCGGCCAATGGGCTGATTGTGGCCTATTCGACGCAGGCGAACGACGTGGCATCCGACGGCACGGGACGCAACAGCCCGTTCGCGGCGGCATTGCTGCACAACCTGGGCTCGCCCGATCTCGACCTGCGGCAGATGCTGTTCAATGTGCAGGACGAGGTGGACCGAGCGACGGGTGGCAAACAGCGGCCCGAGCTTTCGATTTCGCTAGTCGGGCAATACAAGTTGAACCCCATGCCCGGCGCACCGGCGAACAAAGAGGTCGTGGCAGCACCGCAACTCGCGGTTCTGCCGCCACGTCCGCCTCAGGCGTCCAGCTTGCCCGCGGCTGTGGTACCAGCGGCGGACGTCGGACGTTTCGACGGAATGTGGCTGGTCACTCATATCTGCAAACCCACGGAAGATGGCGTGAAAGGCTTCACAGTGCAGTTCATCGCTCAAGTCAAGGAAGGCATTTTTAATGGCCAGCAGCTTGCGGTTGGCGCGCCAGGCTCGGCCATTTACGATGGAAAGATCGAATCGGATGGGACTGCTTTGATCGCCGTAAAAATGTTTTCCGGTGATTCCGCGTTCGCGGTCGGTCACCCTCCTCCAGGCACTCCTGGCGAGTTCCTCCTGACGGCCAAGTTCGAGGACACCAG
>JASHRR010001196.1 GCA_030037185.1 Xanthobacteraceae bacterium
CGAGAAGCGTCGTGGCAACTTCGCTTGTGCAGGCTGTGACCTCGATCTGTTCTCCTCGACTACGAAATTCGAGAGCGGAACCGGCTGGCCGAGCTTCTGGGCACCGCTCGAGGGGGCTGTCGGAACGACCAAGGACACGAGCTTCGGAATGATGCGAACCGCCGTTCACTGCAGCCGGTGTGGCGGTCATCTCGGTCACGTGTTCAATGACGGTCCCAAACCGACGGGCCTGCGCTATTGCATGAATGGCGTCGCTCTCATATTCAAGCCGATCACTACCTGAGCGGGAACAGAACATGGTTTTGTTTGTGCTGGCCTTTCTGGGCGGTGTGCTGACCATTGTCAGCCCCTGCATCCTGCCGGTGCTGCCATTTGTGTTTGCGAGAGCCGACCGCCCGTTCATTCGAAGCGGATTGCCGATGCTCATCGGCATGGCCGTGACGTTCGCGGTGGTCGCGACGTTAGCGGCTGTTGCTGGCGGGTGGGCCGTCGAGGCAAACCAGTACGGTCGCGCTGCCGCAGTCCTGCTTCTGGCGCTCTTTGGACTCGCACTGCTGTTTCCGGCGTTCTCCGATCGGCTTGCCAAGCCTTTTGTGGCTTTTGGAGCGCGCCTGTCTGCAACGGCTGAGCACGGTGCGACCTCACAGGGTGCAACTGTACTGCCCTCGCTGGTGCTCGGCGTGGCGACCGGCTTCCTGTGGGCGCCCTGCGCGGGGCCGGTGCTGGGCCTCATCCTCACTGGCGCCGCTCTTGAGGGCGCGAGCGTTGAGACCTCACTGCTCTTGCTGACCTTCGCGGCCGGCGCCGCGACGTCGCTCGGACTGGCTCTCGCCGTCGGCGGGCGGGTGTTTGCCGCGATGAAGCGGTCGCTTGGGGTCGGCGAATGGATTCGCCGTGGCCTGGGCGTTGCGGTGCTTGCCGCCGTTGTGGCGATCGCTCTCGGCGTCGACACCGGGTTTCTCACGCGGGTGTCGACCGCGAGCACCGCCGCGCTTGAGCAGGGGTTGCTCGACCGGTTTAAGCCAGCATCACCCAACCCGGAGACGACGCCGTCCGTGGTCATGAACGGCGGCCCCGGAACGATGACGGGCGGTCCTGCCATGATGGGCGGCCCGGCCATGATGATGAAAGGCAAGTCGGCGGATCAATCTGGCGATCTGCCGATCGAAGGCGCGCTGCCTCCTCTTGTCGGCGCGACCGAATGGCTCAATTCGAAGCCCCTGACCCGGGAAGCGCTCAAAGGCAAGGTCGTCGTGATCGATTTCTGGACCTATTCCTGCATCAACTGCCTTCGAGCAATCCCCTATGTGCGCGCCTGGGCACGCAAGTACAAGGATCAGGGACTGGTGGTGATCGGCGTGCACGCGCCGGAATTCGCCTTCGAGAAAACCATCAAAAACGTGCGCTCGGCAGTTGCCGATCTCAAGATTGACTACCCGGTTGCGATCGACAATGACTACGCAATCTGGCGCGCTTTCAACAACCAATATTGGCCGGCGCATTACTTCATAGACGCCGAGGGCCGCATACGCCATCACCATTTCGGCGAAGGTGAGTACGAGGAGTCCGAGCGTACCATACAGCGACTTCTCGCCGAAGCCGGCAAGACCGAGGGGTCGACCGACTTGGTTGCCGTCAACGCGTCGGGCGCCGAGGCAGCGCCCGACATGAACAATATCGGGTCGCCGGAGACCTATGTCGGCTATGACAGGGCGGAGAACTTCATATCGCCCGGCGGGGCGGTGGAGGACAGCCGCCATGTCTATGCTGCGGCAACTCCGCGCCTCAACGAGTGGGCGCTAGCGGGAGACTGGACGATCGGAAAGGAAGAAGCCGTGCTGAACGAGCCCGGCGGCAGCATTGTGTACCGGTTTCATGCACGCGATTTGCATCTGGTGCTCGGGCCCGGACCGGACGGTAAGGGGGTGCGGTTCCGGGTGACGATCGACGGCGCAGCGCCGAGCGAGAGTCACGGCATCGATGTCGATGCCGACGGTCAAGGCATCGTGACCGGACAACGGCTGTACCAACTGATTCGGCAGAACGGCAAAATCGCCGATCATACCTTTGAGATCCGTTTCCTCGATCCCGGGGTTCAGGCCTACGCTTTCACGTTCGGCTGAAAGGAGCTGACCAATGACCGAGACGCTGATGAGCACTGCGAAGCACCCCTGGCATCCTCGCACCACCTTGCTGGCGACTGTCGTGCTGACCGCCGCTGGAGCGGCTTCACGATCCCGGGATCGGCGGCCGAGGTTGCCCATGTGATCCCCGTGCTCGCTGTTGACGAGCGGGCCGCAGCGGGCGTGCAGGCAACCTCGGAAACGGCAGTTCTGGCCGGGGGATGCTTCTGGGGCGTGAAGGGCGTGTTTCAGCACGTGCGCGGTGTCAGCAGCGCCGTTTCGGGCTACGCGGGCGGCGAAAAAAGCACCGCACACTATGAAATGGTTGGATCGGGCGGAACCGGACACGCCGAATCGGTCCGCATCACCTTCGATCCGCGCAAGATCAGCTACGGACGCATCTTGCAAATCTATTTCTCAGTTGCGCGCAACCCCACCGAGTTGAACCGCCAGGGCCCGGACGTCGGCACTCAGTACCGTTCGGCAATCTTCCCAGCGAACGCCGAGCAGGCGAGGGTCGCCAAGGCCTATATCGCGCAGCTCAACCAGGCACGCGTCTATGACGCCGCGATCGTCACTAAAATCGAGCCCAACCGCGATTTCTACGCCGCGGAGGACTACCATCAGGATTACATGACGCTGCATCCGGCCCAACGCTACATTGTCTACAACGACTTGCCCAAGATCGAGGACTTAAAAAGGGTGTTTCCAGATCTTTATCGCGCCGACCCGGTGCTGGTCGCTGCACGGGCATCGAACTGATCGGTACCGCGCGAAACTTCATAGGACGCGGCAGAAAGTCCTGGTGCGTGTCGGCGACGCATGTTCTAGCGGCCTAGCTTACGGTCAGCAGCCCGCCGGAGGCCACGTCACTCGCAATACCTTCATCATCGCACCGCCTACGGCCAGCAGGCGCTTCGCTGCACCACCGCGATAAGCCTCTCACATGACCAGGTGCGACACGTTCTTGGCGATCGTGTAGCACTCAAGTCCCTCGGTTCCGCCCTCGCGACCATAGCCGCTTTCCTTGACACCACCGAAGGGTGTCTCGGCAATCGACGCCACGAAGTGGTTGATGGAGAGATTGCCGGCCTCGATACCTTCGGCTAGGCGATCGACGTTGCGGGCCGAGCGTGTGAAAGCGTAAGCCGCGAGGCCATAAGGCAGCGCGTTCGCCTTCTCGATCGCCTCGTCCAGCGAGCCGACGCGGTTGATCAGGGCCAGTGGACCGAACGGCTCCTCGCGCATTGCGCGGGCCTCGTCCGGCACGTCCGCTAGCACCGTCAGTGGATAGAAATAGCCGCGGTTCCCGATGCGGTTTCCGCCAGCCAGAAGACGCGCCCCCTTCGCGACGGCGTCGGCCACCATCCCTTCCATGGTCTCGATCCGCCGGTGGTTCGCAAGTGGTCCCATTTGGTTCGCAGGATCAAGGCCGTCGCCCACCTTCACCTCTCGTGCCTTTGCGGCAAAGGCCGTAGCAAAGCCGTCGTAGATCGCCTCCTGCACGTAGAAGCGCGTCGGCGACACGCACACCTGACCCGCGTTACGCGATTTGCCGATCACCGAGGTGGCGGCACTTGCGGCGGGATCGACGTCGTCGCACACGACGACGGGCGCATGCCCACCCAGTTCCATGATGGCAGGCTTCATGTGTTGTCCGGCGAGCGCGGCCAGGCGTTTGCCGACCGGGATCGAGCCGGTGAACGTCACCAACCGCACTGCTGGTTGCGGTATCAGATATTCCGAGATTTCTGAGGGCGTTCCGAACACCAGATTGAGCACACCGGGCGGCACGCCGGCATCCTGGAAGGCACGCACCAGCTGCACTGCCCCTGCGGGCGTCTCCTCGGACGCTTTCAAAATGATGGCGCAGCCGGCAGATAGTGCGCCCGCCACCTTGCGGGCCGGGGAACTCATTGGAAAATTCCATGGCGAAAACGCCGCAACAACGCCGATGGGTTGGCGCAGCACGGTATGCCGCATGCCGGGCTCGCTCGGGATGACGCGGCCATAGACGCGGCGACCCTCAGTGGCGTCCCACTCGATGATGTCGCAGCCGCGCATAATTTCGAGTCGCGATTGAGCGATCGGCTTGCCTTGCTCCAGCGTCATGGCAATGGCCATTTCCTCTACGCGGTCGCGCGCGAGCCGCGCCGCCTTGAGGATGATGTCAGCGCGCTTGGCGGGCGAGGTATGCCGCCAGACTCGCAGCCCGTCCCGCGCCGCCATCAGAGCGGCATCGAGGTCGTCGCGGGTCGCGTGCGGTACGGTGCCGAGGACGCTCTCGTCTGCGGGATTGACCACCGGCTGGCCGTCCGCGCTTTTCCAGTCACCCGCGATGAAAAGTTGCAATTCTGGATATGTCGGCATTTGGGAGTCTCACTCTGCGCAGCGGCTTCGACGCTTTAGTAGAACGATACATTCTTGACGATCTGGGGCAAAAGCTCTGCGCTCTCAAAAACGAATTGGGGCCGCTGCTTCGCCGTCTCATCAAGGGTCGATGAAAGCAGGTAGCGGTTTGTGGGATCAAGGCCATCTGAAGGGAGCACCAAAACGTCGCGCTTAGTCATTGGCTCATTCGCTCCACATTGCGCCAAGCTCGACATGGACACGCTATATGCCTAGTTATATAACGATGTGCTAGCTTGAGCCATAGGCTTCGAGACACAGCAGGCCACGCATCCGCGATCGAAATGACAAACGGGGAGCGCGCCATTGGAGACCGTATCGGCTAGGTCAGGCGGGTCGATCGCGGTGGGCACGGCCCTTCAAGGAGGCCCAAATTGAGTGCCGATCAAGAGCCGTCCGGCCAAAGTCGGCCGTTTGTGCTTCGTGTCGTAGGCGATATCGCGCCGAGCGGTGAAACCATTGGGCTACAGATCGAGCGCAGCGAGCAAGGTCCAGTCGACCTCTGGATTCGCACTGAGGACGTGAAATACCTCGTTAGCCTCCTTCTTAATCTGGGTTGCGAGGCGAAGCGCCGACAGTCGTCCCCGCTGCCCGACGTGCCCCCGACCGAAGCTATTCCGCTGCCGCTGGACGCTATAAGCGTTGGGCAGAGCGACGACGATCAGCCGTTTCTCCTTCTTGAAGTGGGCATTGCATCGCTGATGTTCATGCTGTCGCCGGCATGTTTGGATCAAATTGGGCAAACGGTGCTTATGTTGAGCGCCAAATCATCGTCAGCGCCATCCTGATTGCCAGGAGGGTTCGGTTAGGCGCCGGTTTTTAGGCCAAGAGCGGCTTCACGTGTCACCGATTTGAAAATCTCCAGCCTGCGGCGGTGCGATCGGTGTGAACAGCGTTCGGTCAGGTTTGAGGTCGAGGAGAGGCGTCTCGTCGATGCAATCAAGGCCCTGCACGTAGACCGTACCGCTGTCAACTCGTTGAACCAGCGCGATCGCGGTACCGATCGGATTCGGGCGGGCGGGGGATCGCAGCGAGAATGTGCCGCGCGCGTCTCCATCGTTAGCCGGGCTCTGGAGAACAAGATCGCGGCGGGAGAGATGCAGCCAGTAGAGCACCTCAATCCGCGAATATGCCTCGAGCCCTTTTAACGCCGGTGTCCAAGGCTCGAAAACCTCGATCCGGCAAACTGGACCGTCAATGCGACCCTGCCGTGGGGCAGCAAGTCGGGGGGTCCAAGGCGTGCGGATACGCCCAATAAATACCAGCCCGGCGTCGGTAGCGGCCGGGGGCTCGATGGTGACTTCGGCGTCGCGAACCTCGTTCTCGCGAACCATCGCAATCTGTTCCGCGCCGGTACTCACACTGTAACCGAAAAGCCGTCGAGACCATCGCCAGGCTCAAGCTGCAAACAGCTGCGGATGGTGAAGGTTCGGTGTACGGATGCGAAAAGTCCCTTATAGCCGACAAAGTGCCCCAACACCACAAGCAGGACCGTCATGGGGGTTCATCAGCCGCCCTCGCTGCGAGTGCTCGAAAACGCTGTTTGGGTCTCAGGAATCTCGGTTGCCCAATTATCTCGATACGATATATTCACAGACATATAACGACGCCGCAGCGAGACTGAATGTTCGACGCCCAATGTGATTTCGCTGCGGTTGTGTATGGAGTGAAGGACAACCCTGATCGCCTACTGCTTGACTTCACCGAAGATCTTCGCCGCTCGGGCGTCCGCACTGCTGGCCTCGTGCAACTCGACAGCTGGACGGGTCGATCCGACACCGCCCGGTACGCACGGTGGTGCTTTCGACGCGCGAAGTCATTCCTGTGGCCGCAACCGGATGCGGGCTCGACTGCAGAAAACTGGCAAGCATTGCCGAAAATGATGGAGGCCGCGATCCTAGAAGGGAGCCGATCTTGTTGTGATCAATCGCTTCGGAAAACTGGAAGCTACGGGTAAGGGTCTGATCAAATTGATTCAGCAGGCGGCTGACGCCGACATCCCTGCACTGATTGCCGTGCCCGAACATCGATTTGCGGGATGGATCAAGTATTCCGCCGGGATGAGCGTTCGTCTCCCATGTCGGCGTGCGGCACTTGATCGATGGTGGCAGTCAGTCGCCATGGGGCTCAGCGGCCGAAGCACCGCGACTACACTCTGCGCGCTTGCGAAATAATTCCTCCAGGCCGGCTTCAGGCGAATCGGCGATTGCCACTCCTGGCTGGAATCGGGCGCCTGCCCAAAGCGAGGCGCAAGGGACTGATTAGACCAGGACGTCGGAGGCCTTTACTATTGCCGGCGCGTCGTCGCCGACTTTGAGACCAAGATCAGCTACCGCTTTGTTGGTGATGGAAGCGGGTGAGGATCGACCCCTGTCCAATATCAATGCTGACATGTGATGCCGTCGCCCCTGGCTTCGTATCACGATCTTGCCTTGAGTTGGTTGCGTGCACTTATTTTCTCCGGTCGTGAGTTGCGGTGATCTGCGATTGGGCCATGTGCGCCTCGCTCACCGGCCAGGGTTGTACCAGGCGGCGCGAGATCGCAAATAACGGCGCGTGCTTTGTGTCGTCGGCTACGTGTATTTGCCCTGCCAAGGTCTCGCATGGGCATGTGCGCTGACTCATCCGCTCGCAGACTGCAGGACATTTTGCCGCGGACTTGCAGCAACGCGGCGTTCGCCGCGGGATGCCATCGACTTGCCGTTATATCCATCGAAATATATCCATCTTGGAGGAAACGACAGGAGGATAAAATGAATATCGTTCAACGCGTGTCGATTGATCCTAAAGTCGACAAGTATCTGTCGGCCAAGCACAACCTACTCATCGACGGGAAGTGGATCGAGGCCAAGTCTGGAAAGACGTTCCCGGTCTACGACCCATCTACCGGCGCCGTCATAGCCGATGTTGCTGAGGCGGATGCCGCTGACGTCGACAAGGCCGTAGCAGCTGCCCGCAAGGCATTCGACTCTGGCCCGTGGCTGCGAATGAGTCCAAGCGAGCGGGGCCGGATTCTTTGGAAGCTCGCCGATCTCATCGAGAAACGCGCCGAGGAATTCGCGACGCTTGAATCGCTTGATAACGGCAAGCCTCTAACCGTGGCACGGGCTGCGGACGTGCCCTTGACCGTCGACATGTTCCGCTACATGGCGGGCTGGGCGACGAAAATCACCGGGACGACGATCCCGATATCGTTTCCGGGAGACTATCTCAGTTTCACGCTGCGTGAGCCAGTCGGCGTCGTCGGCCAGATCATTCCCTGGAATTTTCCGCTGCTGATGGCCGCCTGGAAACTTGCACCTGCCCTTGCAACCGGGTGCACGGTGGTGCTGAAGGTGGCTGAGCAGACGCCGCTGTCGGGCCTACTGCTGGGGGAGTTGTGCCAGGAAGCAGGGCTGCCCGACGGGGTCGTCAACGTCCTTGCCGGCTATGGGGAGACTGCGGGGGCGGCGCTCGCGGCGCACCAGGAGGTCGACAAGGTCGCTTTCACTGGCTCGACCGAAGTGGGCAAACTGATCGTGCAGGCTGCGGCAGGCAATCTGAAGAAAGTGACGCTCGAGCTCGGCGGCAAATCGCCCGTCGTCGTGCTGGATGACGCCGATATCGAACTGGCCATCGCCGGGGCGGCAAGCGCAATCTTCTTTAACCACGGGCAATGCTGCTGCGCCGGGTCACGGCTCATAATCCATACGAAGATCTTCGACAAGATCGTTGCCGGGGTTGCTGACCAAGCCAAAAGTATAAAGCTCGGAGCCGGGTTGCTGCCGGAGACACAGATGGGCCCACTCGTGTCCGAAGAGCAATTCAAGCGCGTGACCGACTATATCGCGTCCGGTATCGAACAAGGTGCCGAAGTCGTGGTCGGAGGCAAGAAGGGATCCGAAAATGGCGGGTACTTCGTGCAGCCGACGGTGCTGACCAAGACCAGGCCCGAGATGAAGGTGGTTCGTGAGGAGATTTTCGGTCCAGTCGTCTGTGCCCAGCCCATCACCGACGACGATCTTGATGACATTGCCCGTCAAGCCAACAGCACGAACTACGGATTGGCAGCCAGCGTGTGGACCAGCAATATTTCGAAGGCGAACAAGATTGCCAAACGCATCCGGGCCGGCACGGTTTGGATCAACTGTCACAATGTCTTCGACGCATCCCTTCCCTTCGGCGGCTACAAGGAGTCAGGTTGGGGGCGTGAGATGGGAGAATTCGTTTTGAACAACTACACGGAGATAAAGGCCGTCACGACAGCGCTCTGATCGCCTGAGTTGGATAACAGTGTCGCGGATCGCAGCGCGTTCTGGTACACCCCCTGAGCCTCGAGCAAGAGGAGCCATAGTTGCCGCGACATCGCCGCTCGTTCCACAGCTCTAGCTTCAAAATTCGTCGTGAAACCAAATACCTTTGTGGCGAAGGCAACATGTACCGGTGTTTGGTTTCTGCGGTTGTGCAGGTTTTTCAGGCCGCTCCGGACCCCGCCGGCGCGCAAAAGAGGAGGATTTCGATGTATAGACGCCGAACGCTTGCTGCCCTGCTGCTTTCCGCTGCCACGATCGGCCTCGGAATCGGCGTGGGCACCGTCTCTGCCGCGCCGACTT
>JASHRR010001197.1 GCA_030037185.1 Xanthobacteraceae bacterium
CATCAGGGCCGACGAAAAACCCAAGTCGGCGCGCCGCAAACCAGTCTCGCACCAACACGGCGCCGAATGCTCCAAACGCCGCACCGGCGATCACATCGCTTGGATAGTGAGCAGAAACGACAACACGGCTCGCCGCAATCAGGAGCGCATAAAGCCACAGAACAGGACGGATGCGAGGAAACACCAATCCGAACGCAACCAGTGCGGCGAACGCGGTCGTCGCATGGCCGGAGGGGAAACTTGCATATTCGGGGCGCCACGAAAACGGCTGGTAGGCGAACGGTCCGGCGGCGGACGGCCGCACCCGACCGATCGCTCGCTTTGACACGGTGCTCACAATCCCCGGCAGGGCGACCGCAATGAATACGAATCCAAGGCGCACCACCACCGCGGCAAGCAACGCGCGTGACATCGGCGCAAGCGCCCGCGACGCAAAAACGGCAATCATGACGATTAACACGCCGAGCGGGACGAGAATCCATCCGGAGCGGCCGAAATCGGTGATCTCATAGGCATCATCGATCAGCCAAGCCGGCAACGCGGAGGCGAATTCATGGGCGGGTGCGTCGAGCAACAGCATCGACAGCGCTACCGCGCAAATTGCGAGCGCACCGTGGATTCTGAGGCGCCGCCAAGCCGGAACGAAGGCCCCGCCGGCTGGCCGGGGAGGGCAGGCTCGCCGCCGCGGCCGCCGCAGCACGGCGTCAAGGCCGGCGCGAATGTTGTGAAGGAACGTCGTGGCGCGCGGCCGGCCGGCGTGCCCGCCATCCGTGTTGGTGCGGCCGGCGGCCGTCATGAGGCGCGTTCCGAACGGTAAGTGGCGATGGTGACGGCTTGACCGCTGCTAATGTTGAAGCCCTCAATGCGCGGCCCGGTCGCATAACGAAGACCGATCGCATCGGCACGCTGCACGAATGCGCGCTCTTGGCGGCTTTCCACGAATGCGAACCGGCATGGTCCGCCGAGCAGAAAATCCGCCGCGCTGGAGCCGACGCCGTGGTTGGTGGCGGTGCCGGCAAGGAAAACCAGGCTGGGTTCGTGGAACCCGGCCGTCACAGCGACCGGGTCGGCGCACCCCGCGCTGTGCATGTAATTGGCGAGACCGACCGACGGAAACAGCCCGCGCAAGCCCGGAAAGGTGGCCCCATAGGCCGCAAAGCCGAGCATGAGCGACGCCGCCGCGGCCCGCGCCAGCGCTGCTTCGGCGCCGTCAACCTCATAGAGCAGCCAAGCAAACAGCGAGAAGATCACCGCCGCTGCCGCGAAGGACCAGGTCCACAGCCCAAGCTTCTGGCCGACGACGATTTGCAGCGCGATCAACAGCAGTGCCACCACCATCATCAGGATGAACCACCAAATCGTTCCACGCACCAGCCAGCGATTGCGCGAAAGCGAATGGCTGTCAACGACCCCCGCAATCAGGATCGCGAGCGCCGGGTAGAGCGGCAGGACGTAATGCGGCAGCTTGGTTGGCACCAGCTCGAGGACGATCCAGGCCGGCACAACCCAGGCGAGCAGAACCTTGCAACCGGGCTCGGTGCGCGCGCGCCAAACCGCCGGCACCGCGAGACCGGCCAGCATGGCGCCCGGGAAGAAGGTTTCCCAGAACACAACGAAATAGAAGCCCGGGGGCATGCCATGGGCCTCCTGCGCCCCTGTCACCTTGGCGAACATGTCCTCGCCGAGGGCGTCGGTCAGGAAGCTGCCGCCGCTGCGAATCAGGATGGCGACGAGCCACGGCATCACGAGCGCGATCGCGAAGGGGATGCCGATTGCGGGTTTCAGCCGCCACAACCAGTGCGCGGAGCGATCCGCCACGACGAGCGCAATAGCGGCGAACCCCGCGAACATCAGGATCATCGGTCCCTTAATCAGAATTCCGGCAGCGATCGCGGTCCAGAATATCGCGGCAACCGCCCAAGGAGGCATGCTGGTTGCGCGATCGCCCTGCTCCGTCAAATACGCGCGCCCCATCGCGCCCAATGCGGCAATGCTGGTCAGCAGCAGCATCGCATCGGTCTTGGCGAGCCGCGCTTCGACGCCGAGGAGAATCGAAGTGGCCATCATGGCGCCTGCCATCAGTGCCGCGCGCCGGGACACGAAGGCGAGCGCTGCCCAGTAGGTCACGAGCACGGCCCCGATCCCGCCGATCAGCGAAGGTATCCGATATATCCCGATGTTCGTGGTGGCGCCCGGCACACCGGCGGCCTCCGCGAGGCCCACCGCCGCAGCCTGCATCCAATAGATGCCGACCGGCTTTTTGTAACGCGTCTCGTCCTGAAAGCGGATGTCGACATAATCGCCGGTCTCGATCATCTGCTTGGTCGCTTGGGCGAACCGCGGCTCGTCGCGGTCAACGGGCGGAATATGAAAAAAGCCCGGCAAGAACGATGCGAGCGAAATCACCGCCAGCACGGCAACCGCCCGCAAATGAGACGCCGCCGCAAAGCCCAACATGGCCTCGATTCCCCGGCTGGACCCTTTCCAGGCCTTCGGCTCGGCAATGATGGCCATGTCCGCTGTTCCGACGCGTTTCATGCTCGCAATCTCCTTAGCACAACAGCGTCGCCCCACTCCCACCTTAGAGCGCAGGGGCCTCGCGAACAAGCGTCGCGGCCGCCGCTTACACATGTTAACATACTGTAAATAAATGAGAATCTTATAAACCCTGCCAATGAAGCAAAAACGCAACACTGTTGCATTATTACCACGGTCATTCCTGCGCGGGCTTTCCCGGCAATCAGCTCCGCTGGCCTGTGTTGGGCGGCTTTGCGCCGTCGGTCCGAGACGTCGACCCCGATTCTGCGGCCTGCACCCGGCGCGCGACCGCCGGCGCCTTATATCCCGCCCAAAAAATTCGCGGGATTTACGGCGCCGGCTGTGGCCATAGCCCGCGTGGCAAACCGCAGGGTTGGTGCAAGC
>JASHRR010001198.1 GCA_030037185.1 Xanthobacteraceae bacterium
GCCGGCGTGTTTGCGACCGGGCTGACGGGAAGAACCCCGCTCGACTTCTGGATTCCAAAGCGGCTTGGCAATTGGTACGTGAAGTACGGGTTCGAATACTACCATATCATCAACGAGGCCTTGCTGGCTGCTCAGGAACTCTCGGCAGGTGCCAGCGGTATTTCCACCGTAAACGGCACCTTCCCCCAAGCCCAGCGCGATGTGTTCGTCGGCTTCGGCGGCATCGGATTCACGTTCTAAGTTCCGGTAGTTCTCACAAACCGGGGGCCCAATGCGAGCCGGGAAGATGCACCGTTCACGCCGGCATCTGCGACCGGCTCCGTGGCTGCGGGCTTAGGAAGCGAGCGGCCCGACCTCCGCGGGATTGAGGGAAGCGAGAGGTCGGGACCATGTTTCTCGCTCCTCAGAAATCTGGCTTGTCTGCGGTCGGGACTGCGGCTTCGTGTCCCGGGAACCATTGGGTGTTCTCGGCGCAAACATGTTCCGGCCAATCAACCAGCGGGCGGCCATACGTTATGGTCGCCGACCACGGCATCGTAAAGGCGCCTTTATCCTCGACCGTGAATTGGAGCTGCAAGTACTTGCTCCGATTGCTGGTGTCCCTGGTCCCCAGGGCGACTTGATTCTCCCTGGCGTCCCGTTCCATGCCTTCTTTCGCGGCTTCGTAATCAAGCATCCGATATCGTTCGACCACGTGCAGAGCCTCTGTGTGTGGCGTACCAAATCGATCGACCATGGAAACTGGCCCGACTTTGAACCCGACTGTGTCTATTACCAGCGTGTCACCTTCGTAGTGGCCGACGGAATCCCCATACCAGGACGGCGTCACGTGATTGGGATGAGGCTGGTTCATGCGTATGTGACGGACTTGATGATCATAGTCATAAAGGATCGTGACCTTGTCTGGCTGCTGCAGCAGCTGCATTCCACCGCTGGTGAAGACATAAGGCACCCCTTGAGGCGTACACTGGTTGCGCGGGTCCGGATAGCCGGCGCCCGTTAACATGATTTCTCCGTGCCTTTTCACCACTTCCGCGGCCTCGGGTTTCAAGATCGGATTGGTGTAGTCGCCGACAAGCTGGTTGATGTTGCCGGTGCCGTTACGTCGCGACCGGTTCACCACCGAAGTGGGACCTGATGACAGCGGCTCGAAGCCGGGGATTGACGGGTGCAACCATTTTCCGGAGATATCCGGAATAGATACTCCGCCTTCCGTGCCGCTATTGGCTGGCCCAACCGTGGGCGCCGCCGTTTGCCCGGAGGCAGGCGTCGCAGCCGCTACCCCCAATGCCACTGCCAAAAAGAAATAACGACGATGTAAATTCATGCTCTCCTCCTTTTCATCGGAAGCTCTCGCATAAAGCTACGCCTTTTGCGTGTGCGATTGTAGGGGCGGCGCCATGTCCGCAACGCCATCGGCGCCTCCGCACATGCGCACTGAATCGTGCATCATTATCAGACGCCGACCAAACCCTTTCGCCTCTGCACCTCAAAACCGAGGCTGCCCGCTACGCCCGTCCTTCCTGCGCCGCCGCGCACAATTCGCCAGCCCCCGCCGAACGCCGTTCCAAACTCGCGCAGTCGGGCGGTCAAGCAACGGTGGTTCGGCCAAGGTTCTGGCCATCATCGCGACGCTGCGCAGCGGTAAAAGATTCCTGGTTGGCGTACTTGGCGGGGCGCCGTAAGGGCGTATCAGAGTCGACGGTCCAATTTCCCCGGAGGTTCTCCCAAGGCGTTCTCGGCGCTTGGCCGGTAAGCGGCTGGCGTTTGCGCCTGCGTCCGTTTGACGGGTACCGAGATGACGGCGCCTGCCGCCGCGATCGCGGCCATTGTCACCGAGCCTCGAGCCGGTAGCCGGGGAAGCGGCCCGGGGCCCTCGGCCCAACATGGCGCCATTCTGTTGGGATGAAGCGAGGCATCCAGGCCCTTAAATCGACTTAAGAAGTCACTAGTACTCGTTGCGCATTTACGATGGAATGTCGAATTGCGAGGAATTATGGACAGGACCATTTCGCGAATAGAAGGATTTTTGGTCGTGGTGGCCGCCGCTTGCGGTTTTGGTGCGGACGCGCAGGACTTAGACCGCGCCGCATCGGGATTCGCGATCACTCCCCCCGCGGGATATGTTGCAAAGCCAAGCTCGACGGCATCACCGTCGCGGCTGGCGCTGCAGCTGACAAAGCCGACCGAGCCCGGCGTTACCTGTGAGGTCTCCTTCGAGGTCCTACCCGGCTTCCAGCATTTCAGCCAGGAGATGCTCAACCGCCAGACCGACAATCCGGATTGGGAGGCGTTCTACCGCGAAGGGCTCGGCGACTTTTATACGATTGGGAGTGTCGAGCGCTTCGATCATGCAGACGTGCGCGGGGCGGTAGTGCGCGGCATTTCGAAATCGAAGCCGATGATTCGGAATTGGGCCCCCGACCAACCGACGCTCATTTTCATCTTCTACACCCCCAAGGGCGCGAGCAAGATCGCTTGCGTGGCGCCTGAGCCAATCTTCGAGGCGCGCCGTCCTGAATTCGAGGCAGTGGCGCGCGGCATCACGTTGGCGCAATGAGGTTGGAGCAACCTAGCCCTTCAGGCTCCCTCGTCCCGACCCGACGTTTGACGCGGTCGTGCACTGCGCTCCCGAGGGGCTTCGATGATGGCAATTGGCATTGGTGGGTGCATTGCCGATCGGGGCGGGTGCAATGGAGGTTCCAGGGCGAGCAAAAGACGAGCCGCGAAGGCTGCTCGGCCCATCCATGGTAGCGAGCCACAAATGGCGACGGAGTGCTCGAGAGCGTCCCATTGAATTCGGCTAGCCGTGGCCGCCGCCGCGGCGCTTGTTCACAAAAGCGCTGGCCCGGCTCCCCTTCGGCCGCCGGCGAGATCATCATTCGGCCGGATGCGCCTCCGCTTCCTTGGCGGGCGCCATCTCGGCCGAGACGAGTTCCGGATAGCTGGCCAGGCCGTAAAGGAAACCCGCAAGAATGACATAGGCTGCGGCCACTGTTGGATGACCCCAACCGGTCTCACCCGCGACCGCTGTCGCGGCGGTCCATCGAGGAATTTCGTCAGCGTGGCGGCCCGCGTTCTCAGCGTGGCGGCCCGCGTTCGAAGTCTCGGCGGTGGGAGCCTGGGGCGTGACCACCGGAATTGTCGAGCTTTGCTGCCGGCCTGAGTGCTTTCTCAGTGATTTTGACCTAATCAGGCTGTCCGCTTGGGCGAACGCATGGAAATTGCTGGAGTGGTGGCGGTCATTTCGCTGAAATTCCGAGAATAGTGACTAAACAAATACTATTTTACTGTTGTGTCGCGCTAATCGTTGTGACTCGATATCCGCAAATTGATTCGCGCTTACAAGACAATAGCGACTAACTCGCGATCTAACTCATTGATATAGAACGACTCTGCTCTTAAAAAACTGGAAGTTAGGATAGGTTTCCACCGGGCCCAAGCCGACCTGCTTCTCGCGGCGGATGGCGATCCACTCTGAATGGGCATTGATGTTCCCCGAACAAGCAGGGTCAAGGTAGCGCCCCGGCGCGAACCGTCGGAAAATGCCGCGCTCATCAAAGCCGACCGCGACAAGAAAGAAGCGCCGACGTGTGCCGGCATAAAACTTGCAATGAGAGGTGCGGGGCTCGAACGGTAAGTCCGCTTTTGACCGGTCCCCTCACCTCGCTGGATTTCAAAATCACAATTCGGGGAATTAGATCATGTGCGCAGGCGACGATCGCAATTGCCCACAATTCGACCTGCACCGGCAGGAACTGATCGAACACCTGGATGCGGAGCGGCGCGGGTTTCTCAAGAGCGCATTCGCGGCAAGCGGCGCGGCCGCGGCCTGGGCTACCGGCACCGCGCTGGTGTCGCCGGCCTCCGCGCAAACCGTGGCGGGTCCGGGCCGACCCGCCTATCATTATCTGGCGGCGACCGCCGACACAGTCCATTGGGGTTATTTCAGCAAGCTATTGCTGCCGCGCATCGAAATCGATTCGGGCGATTACATTACTATCGAAGCGCTGACCCATCATGCCAATGATGATGCCGAGCGCATGATCAAGGGCGACCCCGGCGCCGAAAGCGTATTTTTGTGGACGCGCGACAAGAAGAACGTCGATCGTCGCGGCGCCGGCCCGGTGGACGGAAAGCTGCTCGGTCGCGGCTCAGGCGAAGGTTTCGGCGTCCACATCTGCACCGGCCCGGTCTTCGTCCGCGGAGCCGAACCGGGCGACATCCTCGAGGTACGCATCATCGACGTGAAGCCGCGGCCCTGCGCCAATCCGCTCTATCCCGGCAGGTCGTTCGGCTCGAACGCCGCCGCCTGGTGGGGGTTTCAGTACAAGGACCTGCTCACCGAGCCGAAGCCGCGCGAAGTCTGCACCATCTACGAGATCGACACGAGCGGACAGCAGAACTGGGCTCAGGCAGTCTACAATTTCCGCTGGACGCCGCAGACCGATCCATTCGGTGTCGTTCACAATACAATTGATTATCCAGGCGTGCACGTCGATCATGCGACCGTCCGGGAGAACCACGGGGTTCTCAAAAACATCCGCATTCCGATCCGGCCGCACTTCGGCGTGATGACGGTTGCGCCGAAGGAAGCCGACTATGTGGATTCGATTCCACCGGGTTATTTCGGCGGCAATATCGACAATTGGCGCATCGGCAAGGGCGCGACCATGTACTATCCGGTCGCGGTTCCGGGCGCGTTGTTCTCGGTCGGCGACTCCCATGCTGCCCAGGGCGATTCCGAGCTTTGCGGCACAGCCATCGAGTGCTCGCTGACCGGAACCTTCCAGCTCATCGTGCATAAAAAGAGCTCGCTGACGGGTTCGCTCGCGACATTAGACTATCCCCTGCTGGAGACTCAGGACGAATGGGTGCTACACGGGTTCAGCTTCGCCAATTATCTCGCCGAGCTTGGCCCCAATGCGCAGCAGGAAATCTACAACAAGTCGTCAATCGATCTCGCGTTGCGCGATGCGTTCCACAAGATGCGTGCTTTCCTGATGAATACCAAGGGCCTGAGCGAAGACGAAGCGATCTCGCTGATATCGGTCGCCGTAGACTTCGGCGTCACTCAGGTGGTCGACGGCAACTGGGGCATCCACGCGATCCTCAAAAAGAACCTGTTCGCCGGAGTCTCGGTGTGACGCGCCGGCTCCCACTGCCTTTCGGCATCTCCGGGTCACACCCAAGCGCATCTCGATGCGCGCAAACTCGACATCATAGCGCGGGACCGGCCGCATGAGCGCGGCAAGCTTGTGCCGGGAGGCGGCTGCCGCCCCGGTTCAGCGGCCCATAGACTGGAGCACTTTTACGCGCCAATTTAAAACGCCGGCAGCCTCAGACGATCCAAAGTTGAGCGCAGTGCACCCACCGGGTGATGGCGACCCACCTGTTCCGAATTGAAGACGACCAGTCGGTTCAATTGATGGCGCATTATTACATTATGGGGTTTTCAGCACCGTAGCAGCGGCGTTGCGAACGGAAAGGCTGTGCGTAGGGCTTCCAGCCAATGTGGCGACGGCCTGCGCTCAATAACCTTCAAGCGACCGTCGACCGGCGTCAGAGATCCTGACGGCCGACAGTTTTGCCCGCCAGCCTTCATCTCGCGCTGTGTTGTTGTCCCTTGACAAATCCACCCCTCTGCCGCCCCTTCTATTTATTGACAGTTTCGCAAGAATCCATTGGATGACCAGGGAGGGTCACATGGACACGACCCGACGCGATCTCTTAGCCGTCACAGTCACTGCAAGTGGTGCGGCAATGACGCAGAATCTGGCGCGCGCGGCCGACGAGCACGCGCACGATCATCAAGCGCTGCCGTCAGAACCTGCTTTGCGCGTTAAGTCGTTGGAATCCCTGCTCGTCGAAAAGGGGCTCGTCGACCCCGCGGCGCTCGACGCGGTGGTCGATACCTACGAACACAAGGTTGGCCCGCGCAATGGCGCGCGGGTGGTGGCGCGGGCCTGGGTCGATCCGGCGTACAAAGCACGCCTATTGTCTGATGGCCGCGCCGCGCTCAGAGAACTCGGCTACGGCGGCGCGCAGGGCGAGGACACGCTGGTGGTGGAGAATACCCCGCGCGTGCACAACCTTGTCGTCTGCACGCTGTGCTCCTGCTATCCATGGCCACTGCTGGGTCTGCCTCCCGTTTGGTACAAGTCGTCGCCGTATCGCTCGCGTGCGGTCATCGATCCGCGCGGGGTATTGCGGGAGTTCGGAGTGACGCTCGCGGACGATGTCGAGGTTCACGTCTGGGACTCCACCGCAGAGCTGCGCTATCTCGTGCTGCCGGAACGTCCCGCGGGCAGCGAGCACCTGAGCGAAGAGGAACTGGCCGCACTGGTCACCCGCGATGCTATGGTCGGCATCGCAAAGGTCGCTCTGCCACAGAAAGGAGCCCGGCTATGAACGGCGTCCACGACATGGGGGGCGAACAGGGAATGGGCCCCATTCAATACGAAAAGGACGAGCCCGTCTTCCATGCTCCCTGGGAGGGGCGGGTTTACGCGATCAATCGAACGCTGGGCGCCTGGCGGAGGTGGAACCTCGATGCGTCCCGTCACGGGGTCGAGCTGCTCGCGCCGGCCGACTATTTCCGCATGAGCTACTACGAGCGATGGCTCGCGAGACTGATCGACATGTCGATTAAGAGAGGGCTCGTCACGCGCGAGGAAGTCGAAAGCGGTAAAGCCGCGCCGGGGTCATCGAAGGCAACGCCGCCGATAACCGCCGCGAATGTCGAGGCCGCTGCAACGATCCGCGTTTCGGCGCGGCGATCCGAAGCGGTGGCGCCGCGTTTTGCGGTCGGCCAGCTAGTGCGGGCGCGCAACATGCATCCAGTCGGCCACACGCGCCTGCCACGCTATGTGCGCGCAAGATCTGGAACCATCGAGCGTGATCACGGCGTCTTCCTGTTCCCCGATACGAACGCCCATTTCCTTGGCGAGAAGCCGCAGCACGTCTATTCGGTTCGTTTCTCGGCCCGCGAACTGTGGGGTAACGACGCCAAGCTACAGGATGCCGTCCATCTCGATTTGTTCGATGACTACCTCGAACCAGCCTGACGCGGTTGCCGAGCGCGTTAGTGCGCTGCCGCGCCTTCCTCGCGACGCCGGCGGCCCCGTGTTCGCGGAGCCGTGGCAGGCGCAGGCGTTTGCGCTGGCTGTCAAACTCTCCGAGCAAGGCCATTTCACGTGGAAGGAATGGGCCGCCACGTTGGCCGATGAGCTGAAGGCCGCCGACGATCGCGGCGAGCCCGATGATGGCACGCACTACTACGAGTATTGGCTGACGGCGCTGGAACGGCTTGTGGTTGCCAAGGGCCTGACTAATCCTGAAGCGATGCGCGAACGCACAGAGGCATGGAGGCAAGCCTACCTCCATACTCCCCACGGTAGACCGGTTGAACTGACCGGTACAGCAAAGCCGGTCGATCTCCTTTCTCGCAAGCAAAATCAATAGCTTAGGCCAAAGCGTTGAGGAGCGAAACCACAACGTTGCTAAACGACTGCTTGATGCCCCTTGCGGCGTGTTGCTGAACAGGTGGCCTTATCCGGCGTTTCATTCCACAGCCGGCGACACGCCACGTGTGGGTCGCCGGATACACCAAGGGGCCCGGGTCGAGATTGCCGAGCCCGAACGCGACACGCAGTTCAAGCTCCGCCTTTGGGGTGCTCGGGCAGCGTCTCGACAACGATGTCGGGCAGACCGAGGTCGACCGCTCTTGGTCTTGGTACCCTTGAACCGGATATCATCTCCCTCCAGTGGCCTCGCAGATGACCTTGCGGTCAAGATTGACGTGTGCAGCGCCGCCAATTCCCCGCGGCACATGCCGGCATAATCGGCCGGTGTGACCCGGGCGGAGAGTTTAGCCGGATAGCTTGTCGGTAAGCCCTGCGAGCTGCTCCGGCGCCCAGATGATCATTCATTTCCTCGGCTTACCTTTGGTGCCCCTCCGCTGCCGCCACCTCGTTGGCGACCAGTCGGGCCGCGCCGCCTCGCCTTCGACAGCACCCGATGGGCGTGGTGATCGTCAGGCTTGAGACCCCACCCTCCCGTCCGGCTTTCTTCTTGAGTGTCGTGAGCTTCGACGTCGACAGGCTTGAGCTTTCTGCTTGGCGCCGATGTGGGGCTTGATCTGGTTGGCCAGCAATTTCCCGAAAACGCTCCGCCGTCCCCGCCGAAATGACGCGCGACCGTTCCCATTGGTCGATGCATGTCCGCACGCGGGCAGCCACCGTCACCTTGGCGCATTCGACGGAGAAACCGTTCTGCAGTGATCAGGCGGGCCCACGCGTTCTGCCCGTCGCGCTCCGGCCCCTTGATTGAATGCCATTTGAGCTTGCGCTTCTGCCCCGGCTGCCTACAAGCAGGTTCAGCACGATATCCCTGTGCCGCACCGATGACCAGGGACCGCTCGCGTCACCCATGGAAGCGCTACGACGAGGCCGCCGGGAGCGCGAGGCCGGGTTTATAAAATTACGAAAACTGTGCTGCCGCCGACCCGAACAAACGCGGGCCAAACAGGTAGCCGAGCGCAACAATCAGTGCCGCAGTGCCAAGGTTCCAAACCAGGATCATCATCGTGGCGTCAAGATCGTGGAAAAGCGCCAACCCGCTCGAGGTGATCGCCGCAACCGCGAGGCCTCCCATCATGGCGACAGGGCCGGAACGCACCAGCGCGGCGTAACGCAGCATTATGATAAGCGCGACCCCGAGGGGCACGCTCGTGAGCACGAGGCTCGCGAAGCATCCAACCGTCTCACCCAACCCCATACCATCCGGCCCAATGCTGATCCAGTCAGCAAAGCACTGGTAACTCACCGTGCTGATCCAAATGAGAAGGCTCGGCAAGGGCAGTAGAACCCACCATCGTGACCGGTCCGGGATGCTGATCGTGAAAGCGGAGATGGCCGAAAGGATTCCAGTAATAACCGCCGCCGCTAGCCCGACTGCGAACCCCG
>JASHRR010001199.1 GCA_030037185.1 Xanthobacteraceae bacterium
CCACGCCGCCTGTACGAGCGGACATTCGGTGCTCTTCACCACCGCCATTGACATCATCAATACCCTCGCCTCCGCCCAGTCTGCAGGCCAACTCAAACGCGAGATCCGCCGTTATGTGAAGCCCGCCGTCCTCATCGTCGACTTATGTGCAGCCGCCAGTTATGTGGAGTCGTCAGATTGAACGCAGAGCAGACGAAGCGGTCAGCGCGAGTGACTCAACATAATTGAACGATCGTATCCTGTTCTCCTTCCACAACACAGGGGGACACGATGCTAGTTGATCTGTTTCCTAGGCACCATGAGCGATACGAGAATTCCCGGTTTGGCGCCGAGTTGACGGCGTTTGCCGTTTGGTTGACAGAGCAAGGTCATCTGCGGCATCCACTTCGCCTTCATCTTTATCGGGTTCGGGAAGTCCTTGGTCGTTCGGACCGACTCCGGCCAGGGACGATGTTTCATGAAGCCGATCTGCGACAGGCATTTGTCGTGTCGGGAGTTCCCGGCTCGCAGGCGTACTTGTACGAGTGCACGGGACGTATATTCACCCGGTTCCTGGCCGCGACGGGCCGCCTGATACCGATCGAACATTCGGACGTGGCGAGCCAGATCTGTCGCCGCTATCATCGATATCTCGCCGAGGTACGGGGATTATCGCAGTCGTCACTCCATCATCACGGACAGACGGTCGCAGATTTCCTGTCACGAGGTGTTCCGGCCGACCGCTGCCTTTCCGCCGTTACGGCATCCGACATCGAGGCCTTCGTCCAACTCAAGAGCAAGGAGAACAGCCGCCAATCGCTCCAGCATGTGATTGGGCATCTGCGAGCATTCCTGCGGTATTGCGCTGATCATGGCGAGGCGTCTGGCGGTCTGCATGTCATCGATACGCCGCGCATGTATCGAGGGGAGGTACCGCCACGGGCTTTGGATTGGACGACAGTGCGTCGTTTGCTCGGGTCGATCCGGCGGCGTGATCCCCGAGATTGGCGGGACTACACCATTTTGCACCTCATGGCGTATTACGGTCTCCGCCCGTCGGAGGTTGCCACCCTTCGCCTAGAATCGATCGACTGGGAAGCCGGAACAGTACAGGTCGAGCAACGAAAGACCCGATCGGTCCTCGTCCTGCCGCTGGCCAGCCGAACGGTGCGACTCCTGCGTCGGTATCTCCAGGCCGGCAGGTCGAACAGTGATTTGCCGCAGCTTTTCCTGCGAATCCGCAGCCCGATCAAGCCGCTGAAGCATTATGGCGTCATCGATGTCTTCACCTACCGAGCGGAGAAGAGCGGATTGTCGCTCGGCGTCTTCGTATTCGCTGCGCCACGCCTTCGCCATGAGGCTGCTGCGGCGCGGTATCGGCGTCAAAGCGATTGGCGATTTGCTTGGGCATCGGAGTCTCGAAGCGACCTGCGCCTATTTGCGGATCGACGTCGACATGTTGCGGACGGTCGCCTTGCCGATGCCGGCAACCATGGAGGCCGAGGGAGGCGTCCATGCCTGAGACTGTCAACCCGAACCCGCTGGATCGCTGGATCGACGCATGGCTGGCGCACCAACGCGCGCTGGGCCGTGGTTACGACAACGAAGAATGGATGCTTGGGAATCTGCGGCGATTCTTGGTGTCGAGCGGTGCCAGCGATCTCGACCAGAAGGGCTTCGACCGCTGGTGCGCTTCCTTACGCCACCTATCCGCGACGACTCGGCGTGCCAGACAGCTTGTCGTCCGCAAGCTCTGCGTCTTCCGACGAAGGTCGGAACCAGACTGCTTCGTGCCGGACCCGCTTTACTTCGCGCGCCTGCAACCGTATCGGCGGCCGGTCATTCTCGAACCGGGCCAGGTGTCGCGGATGCTTGCAGTAGCTGACAACCTAGCGCCCACGACGAACTCGCCGCTGTTGCCGGCCGTCATGCGGCTGGCCATCATCATCCTATACACCGCCGGTCTGCGGCGTGGAGAGGTAGCCCGCCTGACTCTCGACGATGTCGAGCCGCAATCCGGACTGCTCCGCATCCGGGCATCGAAGTTCCACAAGTCCCGGCTCGTGCCGCTATCCCCGGACGGGGCAGACGCACTACGCACCTATCTACACCTCCGTCTCGCGCCCCCCTTCGATGCCGATCCATCCGCAGCATTATTGTGTTGCGGGCGAGCCGGTCGGCACGGGTACACCGGGGCTGGATTGGGACATGCCATCAAACGTCTGTTCGTCACTGCCGACGTGCGGGACCGCGAAGGTCGCTTGCCGCGCGTACACGACATTCGTCATAACTTCGCTGTCCAGGCCTTGATGCGCTGGTATCGCGCAGGCGCTGATGTTCAGTCCCGCTTGCCCGGCTTGGCAATGTATATGGGCCACGTCTCGATCGTATCGACTGCTCATTACCTCCACTTCGTGCCGACGATGCGGGAACTGGCCAGCAGTCGCTTCGAGGCCGCCTTCGGCAACATCGTGGTGGAGGCAGCGCCATGAAGGCCTATCAGCCCACAGACCTTGGCCGGCCGATCGTCCGTTTCTTCCAGGAATACCTTCCGACGCTACGCGGCATGAGCCGCCACACAATCCGAAGCTATCGCGACGGCATGATCCTTTTCCTGGGATTTGCCATGACCGATTCTGGGCGCCCGATCGAATCGCTGACGACCGCCGACATCACCGCCGACCGGATCGGCCGTTTCCTGGCTTTCCTGGAGAGCGAGCGCCACAACAGCATCACGACCCGGAACGCCCGCCTGGCCGGGCTGCATACCTTCGCCCGATTCTTGATCGCTGAGGCCCCGGAGCATATGGCCGCCCTCCAGCAAGTGCTCGGAATCCCGTTCAAGAGGGGCGCACGTGTGGCTCCGATCGAATATCTGGAGACCGCGGAAATCGAGGCTTTGCTGATCAGCATCGATCGGAAGACACCGGCAGGCAGGCGGGACTACGCCATGTTCGCGCTCATGTTCAACACCGGGGCGCGCGTCCAGGAGATCGTCGATCTTCGGATCCGCGACGCTCGCCTCGAACCACCCCATCAGGTGCGATTCACCGGCAAGGGCAACAAGGTACGTCTTTGTCCGATCTGGCCGCGCACGGCGCAACTTCTGAAGGAATTGATCCAACACCAGCAGACCAACGGCGAAGATTCGGCCGATCAGCACATCTTCCTAAATGGCCGAGGCGCTCCGATGACCCGGTTCGGCGTCCGATACCTTCTCCAAAAACGCGTTGTCGCCGGCGCCGAGGTTGTTCCGACCCTGACCGGCAAACGGATCCATCCGCATTCCCTCCGCCACTCGACGGCGATCCATTTGCTCAAGGCGGGGGTCGACTTCGCGACGATCAGCCAATGGCTCGGCCATGCCAGCCTCAACACCACCATGCGATACGCGCGCGCCGACATTGATCTGAAGCGGCAGGCCCTTGCCCAAGTCTTCCCGGAGATATTGGCTCCACCGAAGGGCGGGGCCTTCGTCTTCCGGGGTGAGGACATCACTGGCTGGCTTCGGCGGCTCTGATGATTATGTGGAGTTGTCCGACGCTCGACGTACAAACACAGCGCAAAATAGGACCCGGTATTGGACGACTCCACATAACTGGCGGCTGCACATAAATCGATGAGGAGGAGATCGGATCGTGCGTAGTGGCG
>JASHRR010001200.1 GCA_030037185.1 Xanthobacteraceae bacterium
GACCGCGGCCTGGAGGACGACTGGTTCGCCTCGCCCTTCATCGTCACGTTCTCCATCATCTGTTCGGCGGCGTTCGTGCTGATGATTCCGTGGGAGATGCGACACCGCAATCCGATGATCGACCTCAAGATGGTGGCGACGCGCCAGTTCGGCGCCGCCTTCCTGGTGATGCTGGCAACCGGTGCCATTCTGCTCGCGACCACCCAGTTCCTGCCGCAGCTGGTGCAGCAGAATTTCGGCTACACCGCAACCTGGGCCGGCCTCCTGCTTTCGCCGGGCGGCCTCGTCACCATGGTGATGATGTTCGCCGTCGGCCGTCTCGCGCCCAAGGTGCAGCCCAAATATCTCATCATCGTCGGCGCGGCGTTCATCGCGGCCTCGATGTACCAGATGACCAACGTCTACGGTGATCTCGGCTTCTGGTATATGGCGCAGTCGCGCATGCTGCTCGGCGTCGGACTCCCGCTGATCTTCATTCCGATCATGACGGCGTCCTACGACGGCATTCCGCAATCCAAGACCGATCAGGCTTCGGCCTTGATCAACGCGGCGCGCAACACCGGCGGCTCGATCGGCGTCTCGATCATCTCGAACGTGCTGACGCATCGCGAGCAGTTCCATCAGAGCCGTCTCGTCGAAAGCGTGCTCCCGTCAAGCGCCCAATATCAGGACACGCTTCACCGCATGACGGATTATTTCGTGGCGCAGGGCAACTCGCTGCTCCAGGCGCAGCAGCAGGCGACCCAGTGGCTCGGACAGCAGGTACAGGCCCAGGCGTCGTTCATCGCCTACATCGACGCCTTCTGGGTGCTGACGTTGATCTCGCTCGCCATGGTTCCGCTCGCGCTGACCCTGCGCAAGGTCAAGCTCGGCGGTCCCGTCCATGTCGGCCATTGATCAAATGGAGCCATGGACGCGCAGGGAAGCCCTATGTCTGAAATGGGTCTTGTGTCACGAGTAACGCCGGTCCGCACGGCCGTTTGCGTAACTCTACGAGAGATGAAGTAAAGGCCGATGTCAACCAGGAGGTCAGCTATGCAAAATCGAGTCGCTTCGCACAAGGAATGGCTGAAAGCGCGCCTTGAACTGCTCGACGCCGAAAAGGAATTCACACGCCACCGCGATGCGCTGACGCGCCGGCGAATGTCGATGCCTTGGGAGCGGGTGGAAAAGTCCTACCAGTTCGAGGGGCTAAATGGCACTCTCTCGCTCGCCGATCTCTTCGACGAATGCTCTCAGCTGATCGTTTATCACTTCATATTCGCCCCCGATTGGGAAGAAGGGTGCAAGTCATGCTCCTTCTGGGCCGACAATTTCAATGGTATCGCGATTCATCTCAATCATCGTGATGTAACATTTGCAGCCGTTTCGCGCGCTCCGTTGGCCAAGATCAACGCCTACAGGCGGCGCATGGGCTGGAGCTTCCCGTGGGTTTCGTCCTATGGAAGCGATTTCAATTTCGATTATCACGCTTCGTTTGCGCCGGCAGAGATCGTCGAACGGAAAGCGTATCACAACTATGAGATTCGGCCAATTGATGTGTCAGACGAGGTTGGAATCAGCGTCTTCTCCAAGAATGAGAGAGGTGAGGTGTTCCACACCTATTCCTGCTATGGCCGCGGGATTGACATGCTCAACGGTGCCTACCAGTACCTCGACCTTGTGCCCAAAGGTTTACTCAATCACCTCGTCGGCGCTGGCTGCAGCGTCAACGGTACGTCAAGCTCGGGCGGAAATGCCCGGCACAGCGGCGGCAAGCGTCGCCTGGGCGAGACGCATCGGCGTCCCTGCAAGCGATAGACCGTTGGCAAGAAACCGCGCCGATTGGTAGTGCCCTCACGCTTGGTGACATGTGACCCTCCCTACAAATGCCAGGTGGCCGTATGTGAGCCCCATTCGTACTGCGCCCGCTGACGGCGCATCAGCGCGCCACGCTTGATAGGGCCGGATTGGCGACATCAGCGCTGTCGCGTATAGATGGTCAAAACGAGGAAAAGGCCACGAGGTTGGAGGAAGCAAAAATGAAGCGATCTGTCGGGCTCGCGGCACATGCGGCCTTGTTGCTCCTTCTCTGTCCCGCCGCCGCGCAGACGCCGGCCGCGCGCAGCGATTCCGCGCCGCCCCAGAGCTTGATCCAGGACCTCGTCGCGGCCAACCGCATCCTCTATCACCAGGGCATCGTCGACGGCTACGGCCACGTCAGCGTGCGGCATCCGGCGCGGCCGGATCATTTCCTGATTTCCGAGGCGAAGGCGCCCGGGCGCGTCACCGCCGACGACATCATGGAATTCGATCTCGACGGCAACGCCGTCGATCGTCGTGGCCGCCCGATCTATCAGGAGCGTTTCATCCACTCTGAGATCTATCGCGCCCGGCCGGACGTCAACGCCGTGGTCCATAGCCATTCCCCGACCGTGATTCCGTTCAGCGTCACCCAGGTGCCGCTGCGGCCGGTGCACAACACCGCCTCGTTCCTGGCTGGCGGAGTGCCGGTGTTCGAGATGCGCAAGGTTGCCGGCATGACCAACAACCTCGTGACCGACGGTGCGCGTGCCAAGGCGCTGGCCGAGACGTTGGGCGATCGCCCGGTCGCATTGCTTCGCGGACACGGAGATGTGGTGGTCGCGCCGAACCTGCGGCGCGCGGTTGCGCGCGCCATCTACACCGAAGTCAATGCCCGCATGCAGCTGCAGGCTGTGACCCTCGGCGGGACGATCACCTTTATCGACCCGGAGGAGGCGAAGCTCAGCGAAGACAACCGCGGCACGCAGAGCGCCGGCCAGGGCATCGATCGCACCTGGCAGATGTGGGTCGAAGAAGCATTACCGGGCGGCAGCGAGCGGACGCGCTGATGGCCGATTGCAACGGATCGCCTCAGGGTCGCGCGTCGGCTGGGGTGATGTCGTCGTATGTGTATTCAACATGAGCCAGACTGTCCGTCCGCCCCCTGTTGTTGTGCGCTTCGCCGCACGGTGCCTCACGGCTCCTGCGCAGACCCGCAACCCAGCGCCGATCGTGGGTGACCGAGACCTACCGCGCGTTGATCGAAATTGCGGAGGAGGTGGTAGCGAACGCCAAGGCCGCGCTTGATACAACCCCACTTGCGCGGCAA
>JASHRR010001201.1 GCA_030037185.1 Xanthobacteraceae bacterium
GCCTGATCGAGGTCTGTGTTATATTAGAAGGCGAGTCTGCCAGCTCTGGCGGCAGCATAACGATTGCCGATTTCGGTCCAATTCGCGACGTTCCACCACGCCTTGAGGTAGTCGGTGCGGCGGTTCTGGTATTTAAGATAATAGGCGTGCTCCCAGACGTCGTTGCCAAACAGGACGCGCTTGCCGTCCATCAGCGGGCTGTCCTGGTTGGGCCGTGTTTCGATGGCAAGCTGGCCGTCTCGGGTAACGGTGACGAACACCCAGCCGGAGCCGAACACGCGGCCACCGGCCGCATCGAAGTCGGTCATCAGCCTTTCCATCCCGCCGAGATCGCGGTCGATTGCGGCCATTAACTCACCTGACGGTTTGCCGCCGCCCGCTCTCATAATCGTCCAGAACATCGTGTGGTTGGCATGGCCACCCAGATTGTTCCGCACACCGGTACGGATCGCGTCTGGAAGTGAGGCAAGCTTTTGCAGTAAGTCGACTGGCGGCGTGTCAACGATCTGTGGATGGTCCTGTGCGATCGTGTTGAGGTTGTTGACGTAAGCAGCATGGTGCTGGTCGTGATGAAGCTCCATCGTGCGAGCGTCTATGTAAGGCTCGAGTGCGTTCGGGGGATAAGGTAGGGGCTCAAGAATGAATGGACGGGCGGCCGCCGATGCGGCAGCCGCTGCGGCGTCGGCCAGCAGCGGTGTGAGCGCGGCGGCGGCAAAGCCTCTAGCGGCGAACATAAGGTCACGACGAGACAGCATGGTATTCTCCTCAGATGTTGATTTATGGCGAGCCGCGCGACTGTCGGATCGGCGGGGCTCACGTGTCCTGGTCAAAGCCCCAGAAATAGATAAGTTCCTGTGTGGCCCGCCGGTCGACGCCGATCGGTAAACACATGATCACGTTGTGCCAGGTGGTCCCGGGTGGGAGGACCACACACATCCGATACTTACTTGCCTCCGGTGAAGAAGGCATACGGTGTTGGTGGCGGTGTTCTGGAAACTTTGTTGACGGCATGAGTACGCAAGGTGGGAAACGCTGCACGCTGCGAGCGACCCTCGTCCTGATGAGGTCCGACGGTTCCTCAGGTTGGCAGCATCATCTGGACGGCGTGAGGACCAGGGTGATGAGGGCGTTACCCCAGGCATCTTCACGCCATCCTCGCGGAGTCACCGTGTGATATCACCGCGAGGTTGACGCTGAGCAATGCCGTCGAGGCCGGCAAGATCACGTTCGATCGCGCAAGCCCGAACGACGCTCGCGAGCCGAACCGCTCGGAGATGACCACATCACAATGGACATCATCACAGGGATGGTGGCGCGTGCGGTCACCACCATATGCAGCCAAAGCGGCAGCAGGCCGCATCGGGACGCAGTCGTTGCTGCGGTAGCGGTGATGAAGGGCTGCAATAGCGGTGCGTACGCTTTCAATCTTCGCGTCGTTTTTTGCGCTTGGCGGCCTCGGCGCTGCCCTTGCGGAATGGACGCGAACGCGGGCACACCTCGGCAAGGAAATGCACCAGCGTGCCGGTCAGCGCGTCTTCCTTGAGGCCATAATGGACGTTCTGGCGGCGCTTCTCGCGCCATACGAGGCCCGCGTTCTCCAGTACGGACAGGTGTTTGGAGATGGCCGGCTGGGACATTATTGACGCAAGCCGCCGCGCGATCTCTCCCGCCGTCATGTCTGTCTTCGACAGAAAGGCAAGGATTTGCCGCCGCGGGGCAGAGGAGAGCGCCTCGAAGATCTTGTCGACCGACATCTCGACTCCAAGGCCTGGGACTCGGGCTCCGACACTAGCGGACACTGGGAAGCCACAATCTGCCCCACCCACTTGCCTATATAATCAATTAATTATAATTTCAAACTGGGGAAAGAGTGATGATCGTAACGGTGCAGCAGCAGCATCGACCCGGGCCTTTAGTCGGAGAGCTCGATGGCCACCCCGAAGCTGACGGTCTGGTACAACACGAAATGCCCCGTCTGCAACCGTGGCATCGAGCGCCAAAACAAACGCCTCGTGCGGGCGGTCCGATCAGGCGCGATCGAGTTTCGTGACATCAATCTCGAGCCGGACGCGCTCGTCCGCTTTGGCGCAGGGATCGAGGACGTGCGACGGCGCCTCCACGGCGTCAATGCGGACGATCGGCTCTACGTTGGCGCCGACTGCGCGATCGAAATCTGGCGACGCACCCCGGGGGATTTCTGGCTGGGTCGGGCGTTGGGATTGCCCGTCCTGCGGCAGGTTACCCGCTTCGGATACGACCGTTTCGCCGACCTCCTCTATGCCTGGAACCGCCGCAAGAGGCGTTGGTGAAGACGTGATGGATCGGGCGCTCGGCGCTTCTCGGTAGTGGAAGCGTCTGCGCCCCAAGTCGGGGCGGATGACATGGGACGATCTCATAGGGCTCGAGCTGCGAGATCTGATCACGTTGTCAGGCGCCGGGTTTCGTGTTGCGCAAGGATGTCAGAACACGCTCGTGCGCCGGTGCGGCGACAGCTGATCCTGCGGAAGTCGCGCGATTCGATGGGGCCGCGCCTCGTGCGGGTGGCGCTTAAGCAAGGGGGCAGGCGCTCGGAAATATACGCAATCCGCACTCTGTTGAATGCATGAATCACCTTGAACGCGCGATCTGGCTTTCGCGCGGAATTAGCTGCTCGGCTTTGCCGCAGGGATACTCATGACTGGCGCAGGTTCGTCACGCCCGCGGAGCTCGATCACGGGCTCAGGCGATACGCTGTCAAGGTCGCGGGATCTGGCGGTGCCGTGTTCAACCCGCTGACGATGCGCTGGCGCATCAGCAAAGATCTCAGCACGAACTGCCTCGGGTTCCATCGAAGGCTTGATATGTCCGGCGTCGGCAAAAGTTGCCGGGTCGCGAGGGGGAGGGCGATCTCGTTCCGGCAGGTCGTCCGTCGCACCGAATGCGGATGCGGTTTTGAGGCCGTTTCGGATGCAAGTCCCATGGCGATGTGGGTGCGTCACCGGTCGCTGACATTCCGCGTCGAACCGGCTGGCCCACAAATCCGCCTGACAGTGGCGTGGCATTACGATTGCCGCTGTCGCCCGCCTGGTTTTTCCGGCCCTACATCCACCTAGCCGCAGACCTCGCCGCTGATGTCCTCGCGCGCGACACAAAGGAACGTGCAGAAGCACATTAAGTGTCTTCGCACGCTGACCCTCGCCTCTTTCGCGTTCCAGTATTCGAGCATGGTGGTGACCTGCGGCTCTTCCGCTCGGCGCGATCGGGAAACCTTGGTCGGCTGCACGACCAGATAGCGTTGTTGAAGCCCTCATGCGGTTGAAGGTCGAGATAGAAGAGGTTTCGTTCGTCGCCGCTGAGCTGGTGAAAAATGCCTAAGGCAGAGGAGAACCTTGCCGACCTCGGCGATCTCCAGCGGCAGATCGTACAAGTCGTCTGGGCCAATGCGCCGGTGACGGCGGAGACGGTTCGCGAAAAACTATCGCGGCCGCTCAAGGAATCCACTGTCTGCACCGTGTTGCGGCGGTTGGAAGAAAAGGGCTACATCACCCATACGGTCGACGGGTGGACCTGCGTGTACGATGCCGCCGAGCCGCGCGAGCGGTCGCCGCCAAGGCGGTGCAGCGCATTGTTGACTGGATCTGCAACGGATCGGTCGAGGAGGTGCTGGTGGGTATGGTCGACTCGAACATGATCACTCGGAGGCAGCTGCGCACGCTGCTCGACAGGATCGACCGGCCCAAGACGGGGCGAAAATGATGTTGGAAAGCATTGCTTAATCGGCGCTGGGGTGATCCGGATTGCCGCCGGTAGAGTGCCCAGCCGTCCTCGGTATTTAACGTTGTGTTTTAAGGCAATGCTGAGCCGGTGGTCGAATGGTCCGGAACGTCGGCCTTGCCGCCGCCGGCTCGATCTCGGTCTCATGGCGTTCTTGCAGCGATAATACGGACCGATACGCCATGCAGCCTGCGGACCTCCTTTCGCACACGCCAGCGGCCCTTGCGGGCATTGACTCACGGGTGGCGGGGAGCACGGGCCGGAAATTCCATCCGTGGACGTTACTTCGTGCGGCGCAAGTCACCCGATGACGTCGGTGACGTTCGTCACTTCTCCGGTATGCGAAGTGTCGTAGCCGGGGATCTCCTTAACGAGAGCAGCGAAGTCATCGGATTTTATGAGTCCCACGATCGTCTCGACGTCGGCGCGCTCGACAGTCTCACGCTTGCCGAGCAGATAATAATCCTCGACAAACAACGGAATGAAATCGAGCTTCAGCCTGCGCGCCGCGGCTTCGATGCCAATGCCGGCATCTGCGACGCCGCTGGCGATGGCCGCCGCCACGGCGAGGTGCGTGAATTCTTCTGTGTAGTAGCCCTTGATCTCGGCACGATCGATGGCTTGCTCCTGCAACATGCGCTCCAGCGCCAAGCGGGTGCCGGAACCGCGTTGGCGGTTGATGAAGCGGGCGCCACGTTCCGCCACATCCTTCAACGCGGCGATGCCGAGCGGATTGCCGGCGGCAATGATCAGACCCTGGTTGCGGCGAACGAAGTGAACCAACCGCTGCGCGCGTGGCTTCAGCCACGGCTCGTATTTGCGCAGGATTTCGCGGCCAAGCGCGCCTTGCGGAATATGGAACCCGGCGAGTTCGCAGCGGCCCTTGCAGAGCGCGACCACGCTGTCGAGGCTGCCGACGAAGCGGACATCGAGCTTCGGTCCGGGCCGGGTGCGCAGGAATTCGCGCAACTCTGCAAGCACCAGATCGTGGCTTGCGAACATCGTCAGCGCCGGATTCGGCTCGTTGAGGATTTCGTTGAGCTCCTGCTCGACCTCCGAGGCCGCGCTTTCCAGATGCGGCGTCAGCCGCGCGTTGATGCGCTCGCGTACCCAAAGCAGCCGCTCGCCAAGTGCGGTAAGCTGTGTGCCGCGGCCCTGTTCCTTGGTGACGAGCGGCTTGCCCATGCGCTCGGACCAGGCTGTGATGAGACCCCAGGCCTGCCGATACGGCATACCGACGTGCTCGGTCGCCTCTGTCAGTTTGCCGGTGTTCTTGATGGCGTCCAGGAGCGCGAACAATTCCGGTTCAACCGATTTCCTCGGTTGCCGCCCGGCCTTCCAGACCAAATCGAGATCAAGCGTGGGCCGTGTGTCCGCCATATGCGACTTTTAGCATATTGAAACACAGACTCGTCAAATCTAATAAATAGAGCAATCGCTCCGGAATATATGCGCAAATGCGCATATATAAATGGGCGTCTGAACGGGAGAAGGCCGTGACCTCGTACGCGCCGTGGGATACCGACGCTGCCCGCTCTATCATCGCCGCCAAGCAGGCGATGCCTGGCGCACTCCTCCCGATCCTGCATGCCTTGCAAGAGGAGTTCGGTTACATCGACCGGGCGGCCGAGCCGCTGATCGCCGAAATCCTGAATCTCACCCGCGCCGAAGTGCACGGCGTCGTTACATTTTACCATGACTTTCGCCGCACTCGGCCGGGCCGGCACGTGCTTAAGCTTTGCCGCGCAGAGGCTTGCCAAGCAATGGGCGGCGACGCGCTTGCCCTCTACGCTCAGCAAAAGACCGGCATCGCGCTCGGCAACACCACCGCCGACGGCGCTATCAGCCTGGAGCCGGTCTATTGCCTCGGCCTGTGTGCGGTTGCGCCGTCTGCGATGTTCGACGGCCGCGTCATCGGCCGGCTCGACACAAACAAGCTTGACGTGCTGGTGGCGGAACTCGACCGATGAAACTTCGCCTGTTCGTTCCGGGGGATGCCGGAGCCGTCGCCCTCGGCGCCGACGAGGTTGCGGGGGCGCTCGAAGCCGCCGCCGTTCGCGGCCATGCGCAGATCGAAATCGTGCGGACCGGCTCGCGCGGCCTTTATTGGCTTGAACCGATGGTCGAGGTGGCGGCCCAATCCGGACGCGTCGCCTACGGTCCGCTCGCCGCAGCAGATGCCGAGACCGTGCTGGAGGCTGCGCTTGGCGGCAATCGCAGCCACTCGCTTTACCTTGGCAAGCCGGAGGATATCGCATTTCTCAGCAGCCAGACGCGGCTGACCTTTGCCCGTTGCGGCATTGTCGACCCGCGCTCACTCGACGATTATCGCACCCATGATGGCTACAAGGGTCTCGCACACGCTCTAGAGATGCACCCCGCGGCGGTGGTCGACGAGGTCGCGCAGTCGGGCCTGCGCGGCCGGGGCGGCGCCGGCTTCCCGACCGGCATCAAGTGGAAGACCGTGGCCGATACCGCTGCCGGCCGCAAATACATCGTCTGCAACGCCGATGAGGGCGACAGCGGCACCTTTGCCGACCGCATGATCATGGAAGGCGATCCGTTCGTGCTGATCGAGGGCATGACGATTGCCGGCGTCGCCGTCGGCGCAACGCAGGGCTACATTTACGTCCGTTCCGAATATCCCCATGCGATTGCCGTCCTAAACGACGCCCTCCGAGGGGCGCGGCGCGGCGGTATGCTCGGCCGTAGTATCGCCGGATCGTCGCTGGCGTTCGACATTGAAGTGCGGGTCGGCGCTGGCGCTTATGTGTGCGGCGAGGAAACGTCGCTGCTCGACAGTCTTGAAGGCAAACGCGGAGTTGTGCGTGCCAAGCCGCCACTGCCGGCGCACAAGGGCCTGTTCGGAAAGCCGACCGTCATCAACAACGTGCTGTCGCTCGCCTCGGTCCCGATCATTCTGGAGAAAGGCGGCGCATTCTACCGCGACTTCGGCATGGGCCGGTCACGCGGCACCATGCCGATCCAGCTTGCGGGCAACATCAAATATCCCGGTCTCTACGAGACGGCGTTCGGCGTAACGCTCGGCGAGCTTGTCGAGAAGATCGGCGGCGGCACGGCGACCGGCCGTCCGGTGCGTGCGGTGCAGGTCGGCGGTCCGCTCGGCGCCTACTTTCCGCGCTCGATGTTTGATCTGCCATTCGACTACGAGGCCTTCACAAAGGCCGACGGCCTGATCGGCCATGGCGGTATCGTCGTGTTCGACGACTCGGTCGACATGGCAAAGCAGGCGCGGTTCGCTATGGAGTTTTGCTCCATCGAATCTTGCGGCAAGTGCACGCCGTGCCGCGTCGGTTCGATGCGCGGCGTCGAAGTCATCGACCGGATCATCCGCGACGAGAACCGGGCCGCCAACACGGCGCTGCTCGAAGATCTCTGCCACACCATGAAATTCGGTTCGCTCTGCGCGCTCGGCGGGTTCACGCCGTATCCGGTGATGAGCGCACTCACTCATTTCCCCGAGGACTTCGGTGCGCCGACGCGTCTTGCGGCGGCAGAATAAGGAGGCTCGCAATGTCTTCCGGCCAAACGTCGTTCGTTTGCGAGGCCGACTACGGCACGCCCCGATCGAAGGCGGACAAGAGCGTGACGTTGACCATCGACGGCCGACCGGTCACAGTGCCCGACGGCACCTCGATCATGCGCGCGGCGATGCAAGCCAAGATCGAGATTGCGAAACTGTGCGCCACCGACATGCTTGAAGCGTTCGGCTCCTGCCGGCTTTGCCTGGTCGAGATCGAGGGCCGTAACGGCACGCCGGCGTCGTGCACGACTCCGGTCGCCGAAGGTATCGTGGTCCATACCAAGACTGACCGGCTCGACCGCATCCGCAAGGGCGTCATGGAGCTCTACGCCTCGGACCATTCCCTGACGTCGCTCGATCGCAACGCCAAAGAGAACAAGTACGTCGAACTGCTCGATACGGTCGAACAGGTCGGTCTCACCGGCGTCCGTTACGGCTTCGACGGGGCGCGCCATCCTGATGCTGGCATCGATGATTCCAACCCGTACTTCATCTATGATCCGGCCAAGTGCATCGTCTGTTCACGCTGTGTGCGCGCCTGCGAGGAAGTGCAGGGCACTTTCGCGCTGACCATTTCCGGCCGCGGCTTCGACTCGATTGTCTCGGCGGGCATGAACGAGAATTTCCTGGAGTCTGAATGCGTATCGTGCGGCGCCTGTGTGCAGGCATGCCCGACCGGCTCGCTGATCGAAAAGAGCGTGCATGCGGCGCAACGCGCCAATAAACCGGCGGACCGCTCGCTGGTGACGACCTGCGCCTATTGCGGCGTCGGCTGCTCGTTCAAGGCCGAAATGCACGGTGAAGAGGTTGTGCGGATGGTGCCATACAAGGAGGGCAAGGCGAATCGCGGCCACTCCTGTGTCAAGGGCCGTTTCGCCTGGGGTTACGCCAATCACCGGGAGCGCATCCTCAAGCCAATGCTTCGCGACAAGATCACCGAGCCGTGGCGCGAGGTGCCATGGGAGCAAGCGATCGGCCGCGTCGCCTCCGAATTCAAGCGCATTCAGAAGAAATACGGTCGGGGCTCGATCGGCGGCATCACCTCGTCACGCTGTACCGACGAGGAGACCTTCCTGGTGCAGAAATTGGTGCGCGGCGGCTTCGGCAACAACAACGTCGACACCTGCGCCCGTGTCTGTCACTCGCCGACCGGTTACGGTCTCGCCAATACGTTCGGCACCTCGGCCGGCACGCAGGACTTCGACTCGGTCGAGCACGCCGATGTCATCATTCTGATTGGCGCCAACCCCACCGATGCGCATCCGGTCTTTGCCTCGCGTATGAAGAAGAGGCTGCGCCAGGGGGCCAAGCTCATCGTCATCGACCCGCGCGCCATCGATCTCGTTCGCACGCCCCATGTCGAGGCGGCCTATCACCTGCCGCTTGTCCCCGGCACCAATGTCGCGATGCTCGCCGCGTTCGCCCACGTGGTCGTTACGGAGGGGTTGGTCAACGAGACGTTCGTGCGCGAACGCTGCGAGTGGGATGCCTTTGAGCATTGGGCGGCATTCGTAGCCGACGCCAAGAACAGTCCCGAAGCGGTTGCCAAAATCACAGGCGTGCCGGCGGAAAATATCCGCAAGGCAGCACGGCTCTACGCCAGCGGCGGCAACGGAGCGATCTACTACGGCCTTGGCGTCACCGAGCATAGCCAGGGCTCCACTGCCGTGATGGGCATTGCCAACCTCGCCATGGCGACCGGCAACATCGGCCGGCCCGGCGTCGGCGTGAACCCGCTGCGTGGCCAGAACAATGTGCAGGGTTCGTGCGACATGGGTTCGTTCCCGCACGAATTGTCCGGCTACCGCCACATCTCGATCGATGTGACGCGGCAGCTGTTCGAAGCCGATTGGGGCGTCAAGCTCGAAAAGGAGCCGGGCCTGCGCATTCCCAACATGCTCGACGCTGCCGTCGACGGCACATTCAAGGCCGTCTACATCCAAGGCGAGGACATCTTGCAGTCCGATCCGGACACCAAGCATGTCGCCGCTGGTCTTGCCGCGATGGAGTGCGTCGTAGTGCAGGACCTGTTCCTCAACGAGACCGCGAATTACGCCCACGTCTTCCTGCCTGGCTCGACGTTCCTGGAGAAGGACGGCACCTTCATCAATGCCGAGCGCCGCATCCAGCTCGTGCGCAAGGTGATGGAGCCGAAGAACGGCTATGCCGACTGGGAGATCACCTGTCTCATCGCCAACGCGATGGGCTATCCGATGCACTACAACCATCCGTCCGAGATCATGGACGAGATCGCCCGGCTGACGCCGACGTTCGCCGGCGTCTCGTTCAAGCGGATCGAGGAACTGGGCTCGATCCAGTGGCCCTGCAATGAGAAGGCGCCTGAGGGCACGCCGGTGATGCACATCGGCACGTTCGTCCGCGGCAAAGGCAGATTCCTAATCACGGAATATGTCGCCACCGACGAGAAGGTTGGCCCGCGCTTCCCGCTGTTGTTGACCACCGGCCGCATCCTCTCTCAGTACAATGTCGGCGCGCAGACCCGCCGCACCGATAATGTCATCTGGCACGAAGAGGATCGTCTCGAAATCCACCCGCATGACGCCGAACAACGCGGCGTTCGCGACGGCGACTGGGTGAGACTCGTCAGCCGCTCAGGCGAGACCACCTTGCGTGCGCAGATCACTGAGCGGGTGGCGCCGGGCGTGGTCTACACGACGTTCCACCATCCCAACACGCAGGCCAACGTGGTCACCACCGATTTCTCCGATTGGGCGACCAATTGCCCGGAGTACAAAGTGACGGCGGTGCAGGTTTCGCCGTCGAATGGTCCGTCGCAATGGCAGGAGGACTACAACGAGCTCGCGCGACGGAGCCGCCAGATCGCCCCTGCGGAGGCGGCGGAGTAGCGTAGTGGTTGATCCAATCCGCCGTGTTGACCGCAAGGCTTGGCGCGCCGGCCGGTTCGCCGGTGGCCAGCGTGCGATCCCGGAGGAGACCGCCATCGCCTTCACCTACAACGGCTCGTCCTATGCGGTGATGATGGCGACGCCCCAGGATTTGGAGGACTTCGCGTACGGCTTCAGCCTGACCGAAGGCATCATCGCGTCGCCAGACGAGATCGAGTCGCTTGAGATCGTCGAGGAACCGATCGGCATCGAGCTGCGGATGCGGCTGGCGGAGCCTCACGCCACGGCTTTTCGCGAGCGCCGCCGCTTTCTTGCCGGCCCGACCGGATGCGGCTTGTGCGGAATCGAATCGCTAAGCGAGGCAATGCGCACGCCAGCCACGGTCGCCGACCCCAGCACCGCGACGCCGCAGGAAATCGCGGTGGCGCTGGACGCGCTTGATGGAAGGCAGGCGATCAATCAGATCACACGCGCAACGCACGCAGCGGCGTATTATCGTCGCGGCGACGGATTGGTGGCGCTGCGCGAGGACGTCGGCCGGCACAATGCACTGGACAAGCTTGCAGGCGCGTTGGTACGCAAGGGCATCACTGGCTCCAGCGGGCTCGGCATCCTGACGAGCCGCCTATCTGTGGAATTGGTGCAGAAGGCCGCGGCGATCGAACTGCCAATTTTGGTAGCAGTGTCGGCACCGACAGCTCTCGCGGTGCGTACCGCGGAGGCGTGCGGCATTACGCTGGTCGCGATTGCGCGCGACGATGGCTTTGAGGTCTTCACACACCCGAAACGGATCAAGGAACATTACAGCGCCCATGTCCCAGCTTGATAATTCCGCGCACGGCGCGCCGCAGAAATTGGTCTACATGGCCAACCAGATCGGCAAGTTCTTCACGGCGCAGGACACGGCAACGGCCTCTGCGAAGATCGCCGAACACATCACCAAGTTTTGGGATCCCCGCATGCGCACGGCCATCATCGCGCATCTCGACGCTGGTGGCACGGGGCTTGACCCGGCAGCGCGCCAAGCAGTGACGACGCTGCGAGCCCTAGCAGGTTCTTCCTGACCAAATCTTTTTAACCCGTGATCTTCCCAAGGTGGCGGTCTTTTGCCTGTGGCCGTTTCCCGTGCATTGTCGGACGCTCGCATGAAAAGCTATCCACAGGCTGAGGCGCCCTTGACCTCCGATCCCACACTGCCCCCGATTTTCTATTGGGGGGTGAACCGAGTGGGGGGCTGCGAA
>JASHRR010001202.1 GCA_030037185.1 Xanthobacteraceae bacterium
GTGGTCGAGATCAATTGCCAATACCCTCTCGTTCCTCTTTGTCTCAAAATAAGCCGCTAGATTTGCCGCAATCGTGGTTTTTCCGACGCCGCCCTTAAGATTGGCTATCAGAAGGATTGGAATGCTCTGTTGCATTCTTGCGTCGTAGCGTTCGGGCCGAATGATCGGCTGGCGCAGCCACAGATTATTGTCCTCACCGAACGCATCCCGCACCCGGTTCAATTTGTCCTCTAAGTTGCTCCGTTGCTCCTTCAAGTCGCGAACGTCTGTGGACCAGAACAAGCGGAGTTTGGTCCAGATCGAGTGCCACCACCCCCGACGCTGCCCGAACAGAGCACCGACAAGACCGGACACGATCACGAATAGCGGATAATATTCCTTTGCCGTGTCTTTGGCGGTCGCAAGCAGCTCGGAAAACGCCATCCTCTGCCCCCCCTGCGGCCGCCAATTAGCACTTGGTTAACCATAACATGCAAATGATGAGGGGCAAGCCTGTCGCGTCGCTCGCACAGGTTGAGGGCGGCAGGACATACGTTTTTGCTTGCGAGAAAAGCCTCGTTGGGCTGCTCAGCAATAGGGCTGGCGGTGGTCACTCCCGCCGAACCTCAGTGCCGTGTTCAGTCTCGCTCACGGAGCGGGCCGGGAGGGAGCTGAAGGGATCCTTCTTGTGCTCAAGTCGGCGGCAGGACCTGTCCGTCGAAATACGGCCCGAATACGACCGCGTACAACCGCTCAATCGCTTTAGCGCGCGGGGAATTTGGCAGCAAATTTGTGCAATGGTCGCGGCTGGCGCCGCCTGAAGAAGTGGCGCTGTAAAGCACCCATGTCACAGTGCACCGGTGCGCTGGCGGCGGAAAAGGGGGGCCCTCGGAACAGGCGATCGGTGTCACCAAGGGTGGCCGCAACAGCTTCATGCGCTTCGATAAATTATGCCGACGGTGGGTGATCATTCTGACGGGCACCGTCGCCGAATTGCACGGGGGGTCCGGGAGTGCGTGAGCTTCATGGCCGGCATACAAAAAGCTGCTTGGCGACAAGGCTTATGACAGCGACTCATTCCGCAAGTCACTCCGGGAGGATGGCATCAAACCCGTGATCCCAGGTCGGTCAAATCGCAAGAAGCGCAACGGCGCGGAGGCCGCGCGCCGCTCGTCGGTGTCCTGATAGTGGGCGCAGGTAACTGTGGTCGACACGTTCATCCTCAAACGTGGCGGCATGCTTAAGCGTCGCGATCACGCTCCATCGTGGTCGCGGTCAGCCACTCGAATTCTCTCGTCGCGAAATCACTCGTTCAGCCAGCGGGCGCCGGCGCGCGGCCTGCGAGCGCTGACCGCTCGACCAGCCGGACCAGGAGCACGGTGTGCGCCCCCACGCGGACCGTAATTTACGGTCCCCGGGCGTGGCCGCCAGCGTCCGCTCCGTCTCGATGACCGCTCTCCGGCTCCACCAACGAGTTCCGGGATCGGATCACGAGTCGGTCCCGCCGAGCGCACCTTGACGCCGACCGCCGCCAGCTTGTTGATGGTCGCGACGACGTCGATCGCGGTGATGCCTCACACACCCATGCAACACCAGCCGAGAGGCGGCCTTCGGGCCGTAATCGGCAGTGCAACACCGGAAGGGCGGTTCGAAAGGGCCGCCTTTCCTTTGTGGTTTATTCCATTCCGAGTTGAGGTCCTGACGGATTGTAGGCGCCTTATGTCCAGTGCTGGCGCTCGGTGGGGCGCTTTCGGGGCACAGCTGGCTCCCATGGCGGGTCATGCATCTTGCGACTTTGGGTGAGGCCCAATCCCGGGTTCGTGCCGCGCGGTGGTATGTTCTGCCCACTTTGTGGGGTCCCAGTCTCCTACCTCGTCCGGGAAAACAGCAGGCGGTGGGAAGGTTGATTCGAGATGTTCGACGTTCGATCTTAGCCGCTTTGTCTCGCGTTGGGTAACGTCGTCGCCCTTCTCATGAATGGTCATCGACTTTGTTTCTAACGCCGTCAACAACCCGCGCAGATAAGCCACCGCTTCCAAAGCTCTCATAGGCCAGTTCCCTGGATATGCCCCAATTGACAAGACGCTCCTGCACAGGACACGCAAGCCTCTGATGTCCGCATGGTTAAGGCCCGCGTCTGTGGCCCTCCACACTATGGAGACCCCTGGCGGCCTCCGAAAATGGCTATCTGGAAGGCCAGGTTATGGAGGAAGGATGTCGGTTCTCGTCCGTCACGCTGTGCCGGTGTAGGTCTGCTGACAACGTCTTTCAAACAGGATCACACGATGCCTTTGGACGTGCGAAGGCGGGCCGGGTTTTCCCCCAGCACGCGATCCTTCAACATAGATCGCGGCCGCGAACCGCCAATCGTTCAAGCCTCAGTGCCTGACCTCTGCCAATTTTCTTGAGCCTCCCTTGCCACCGCCGAACCATCTGCGTCTCAGCACGCTTGGAGCCAGCCGTGGCGCTTGCGCGGCTCTGAGTTTGCCCGGCCTCGTCCAGCTAAGCGTCTGTCTTTTTACTGATATGCCAGTTCATTGAGTTCGCGCGCGTTCCGGCTGGTACAGTGGATCGACCACAATTATTCTGAGCCCTGACTACGAGCTGAGGCTTCACCGGCTGCGGCGGTACTGCCGGCTCGATGAGCACGGCAGCGGTTTCCGAGCCGGCTCGGCGAGTGGCTCCGGCGGTCCGATGTCAGGAGGCCAAGGAAGCTGCCCGTAAAGGACCCGGCGAAATTCTTCGCAGGAAGTTTGTGGGTGCTTTTTTCGGGTTGGCTTCGTCTCTGCCAGCGTGACCACACGC
>JASHRR010001203.1 GCA_030037185.1 Xanthobacteraceae bacterium
TACTACGGCGACAGGCGACGGCGCGACGCGCTGGATCGGCACTATGCCCGGTTTGTCGCCAAGAACGATCTGGTATTCGACATCGGCAGCCACGTCGGCGATCGGGTTGCGGCATTCCGCCGGCTTGGGGCGCGGGTCGTTGCGGTCGAGCCTCAGCCGGCGCTGGCCAAAACCCTGCGGCTCATCTATGGCCGCGACAAAATGGTGACCTTGGTGGAGAGCGCGGTCGGCCGTGGGCCGGGAAAGGTTGCCCTGAAACTCAATCTCGATAATCCGACCGTTTCGACCGCCTCGGAGGCCTTTATCGCGGCCGCCCACGACGCGCCGGGTTGGGAGGGGCAGCGTTGGATCAGGACCGTCGAGGTGCCGGTCGCTACCCTCGACGCGCTGATTGCACACTACGGGCCGCCGCGCTTCATCAAGATCGATGTCGAGGGCTATGAGGCCGAAGCCCTCGCCGGGCTTTCCGCGCCCGCGCCGGCGCTGTCGTTCGAATTCACCACCATCCAGCGCGACATCGCCTGCGCCTGCGTGGCGCGTTGCGCCGCGATCGGCTATCGGGCATTCGAAGCCTCGCTCGGCGAGAGCCTCGCTTTCGTGCATGGGCGCAAGCTCGGTGCCGGCGAAATCACCGATTGGCTGATGGGATTGCCGGGCCGCGCCAATTCGGGAGACATCTATGCGACCTTGGCCTAGGTTTCGCTGCCACTTAAGCGCATCGACACGCACGACTTGGGCAGCAATCCTTCGCCCGTGCTTGCGGGGGAGGGCGAGCAACGGCGGCAACACGATGCCGACTCGCCGCCGAGGCCGTAACCCTCCCCCGCAAGCCGGCGAGGGGCAAAAACGCCTGGTCACTTATTACGGTCATCTCCTGAGCCGGGTGTGCTCCACGGCTGTGCTCGCCGCGCTGGTGGCGCCTGCCGTCGCGAGTGCGGGCAGCCCTGTGCCGGTGACGGTCGAGAATGCCAGCACGCCGACGCTCTGCGCCGAAACTGACAACGTCTACCTCAAGCTCACCTCGGCCGCTGTGCGCCAATTCACCATTGAGGCAACCCATCCGGCCTATGCGGGCACCATCGTGGCCGACCGCACCGCCCCGGATTTCCATAACTGCGATATGTCGGCCGATCCGGTGCATCGCGCCGAGCCGCGACGAGTGACGATTTACGAGAGCAGCGACTTGCAGCTGGTGGGCCACACCTTTAGTTCGTTCTGGCGGCCCGCTGCGGTTCCGGTCCGGGTCGGAGCGCGGGTCGAGACTGGGCTGCACCTCCTGCAGCTTTTCACGAAATTCAGGGAACGCACCGAGGAAGTGCTGGTGCTCTATCCCGCCGACGGCTATTGGCGCGCGCGTCCGCTGCCGCCAGAACACCTGTCCTATAGCGCCTACGGCTCGTCGCTCCTGATCGGGCCGATCGAGACGGCGGGCCGCCCGTTTGTCGATATCCGCGACGTCACATTCGACCCAGCGACGCTGAGCTTCCGCCTCGCCTTTGTGCGCGGCGGCGAGGCAACGCTACGGCTTGACGCCGTCGACCGCGAGCACATCGCCCTCGACGTGAAATTCGATCGCGCAATCGCGGCGCGCCCGTTCGCGGCGCTGCGCTCGATGTTCGTCACCGAAACCAATGCCGATGTCGCCCGCGTCGCCTGGCGCACGGCCGGCGGCAAAGCCTATGAAGTGGCGCCGATCATGTCGTTTGGTCATGCCGAGGCGGAAGAGTTGTGGGCCGGACGGCGCCTGCCGTCGCGCCACAACACCAGTGCCCCCGACATGATTTTCCGCTCGTTCATGGGCGAGGATTGAAAGATGGGCGGGCGCGCTCGGCTGGGCAACGTCGCCGAGCTAACGCCACAGCTCAGTGGAGTCGCGCAACTTTGCCGGCGCCGTCACACCGCAGGGCGCCCGCCAGGTCTGTGCAAAGGCGGGCGCACGGCGTCCCCCCGCCCTAGGCGCGGCACCCCTCGCATCACCAGCGACACTGCGCTATCCTGACAACATGAAACTCACGTCGCTGCCTCTCCTGCCGGTGGCTGCGGTGCTCGCTGCAGCGGCCGCGATCCTATGTCCGTCGGCTCGTGCGTGCGCCGATCAGCGCGAGGATTTTCTCGCCGGCCGCGTCAAGGAATGCCCCGGCTGCGATCTCACCGGCGCCAATTTCAAGCGGCGCGACCTCACCGGCGCCAATCTCGCGGGGGCCATTCTCAAGGACGTAAACTTTCACGATGCACGTCTCATCGGCGCTAAGCTCGCCGGCGCCGACTTCTCGGGCGCCAATCTCAACAAGGCCAATTTGAGTCGTGCCGATGTCGCGGGCGCCAAACTCAACGAAGCCATGCTCTATGGCGCGATCCTGGATGCCGCCAAGCTGGCGGGCGCCGATTTCAGTGAAGCCCTGATGGGCACCGCGCGGTTCCTGCGCTGCGATCTCAGCAAGGCGACGCTGCGTAATGCCGACATGCGCAAGACGCGCCTCGACGACGCGGTGTTGACCGGCGCGGACCTCACCGGCGCGGCGCTCGATCAGGCGATGCTCCGCGATGCCAAGCTCGAGCACGCGGTGCTAGCCGAGACGCGCCTGATGGGGGCCGATCTGACCGGCGCGAACCTGAACGGGGCCGACCTCTCGGATGCCGATGCCCTGCATGCGAATTTACGCGGCGCCGATCTCAGCGGCGCCAACCTGGCCGAGACCAATCTGCGCCAAGCCAATCTCTACGAGGCAACGCTCGACGGCGCGACTTACCGCGCAACCATCATGCCGGACGGGACGACCGAGCCCTAGAGATGTCTAAACTGCAAACCGGATTGACGAAGTGAAGTCCGCGGACCGCGCTTGCCGCAGCGTGATGCCAACCCGGCCTTGCCTGCCGCTCAACCCTCTTCAAGCTCACTCGCCCAGCTGATAGATCTCCAGTCGCGCGGAACTTTCGAACTGCCCTTGCGTCAATTGGGTCGGCAATTGCGGATTGTAGGCGCTCTGGCCCGGCTTGCGGAACAAGTCGGTGCGGACCACGATCCGACGTCCGGCGGCGCGATCATCGCGCTCGCAGGCAAGCTTGATGAACAGCGAGCCGACCGCGGTTTCGCCCTCGCCGGGCGGCGTGGCCTGACAATCTCGCGCCGGATCGATGTTGAAGCGCGAGGCCATGACGGCGCCGAGGGTATAGGCTTCCTCGCGCTTCTTGCGATCGGCCTCGGTGATGTCGTTGCGATGCTCTGGCCGCGCGTCTGTCACCATGCGGATCCCTTTGAGGATGCCGGCGTCGTCGAATAGGGCGCTGGTGATCACCGGAAAGGTGACTTCGTGGGTGCCGGCCCAGCGCGAGATTTCGCGATCATTGTCGTGGGCGCGCGCGATGTATTCGAGCTCGTCGTCATATTCAAAATAGACCTCGTGCAGGCCGTCGGGTTCCGCCGCACAGCGCTTGAAACCGGCCCAGCCGGTCAGCGGTGCGCGCGGCGGCCCGCCGTTGGCGCCGCACGCGAAGCCGCGGAACTCGCTCGGGTCTGGCTGCCCGGCGATCGGCGCACCGATCTTGAGGTCCCAGATGGTATCGCGCCGCAGCGGCTCGGCGCCCGCCGGCGTCGCAAGCACGCAAAACATGCAAAGGATCAGAGCCGCGCGATGTGGCCTCGCTGCAAAACACTCCACTGGCATCAAAAGCTCCCGATGGCGACTGCCGGCGCAAGCCGGCCGGGGAAATCGGCAGCCGGCGAAGCCGGCTTTGCCTGTATTGAACTGGGGCCAGAACCGTTTCGTGCCTAACCGCGGCTTGTCTACTGCCTTGCCTTTCAGAGCCTGGAGCTTAACGAAGCACGCCGAGGTGAGTCTTGAACCTGTCTGGCTGGGGCCAGAGTCCCGAGCTTACCGAGGTAAAACCCACCGCACGGCGGCTCCGGCAAAAGCCGTCGCCGGCAGGCCGAATGGGTTACTTCCCTCTCTGGTGTGATAATAGCACCGTGCCGCTGTCGCGAAAATCCCGTCAGTCATTGCGAAGCTTGCGGGATGTTGGGTTGCGGCCAAATGAGCGACCGTCAATCACCCCTTCCTAAACGAGGAAGCGTGGGCGTACAGGCGAGGTGATCGCACCGATGGGCTGAAGATATTTATCTGCATTTTCAACGGCCCTCCGAGCTTCATGCAGTTAATAGCGCAGTAAGGCTAGGCTGTGTTCGCACGTGCCTCAGCTCGCCGACGGCAGGATGCGTGAGACGGGCCCCGGGCCGGCACGCACCACGGTATCGCTCTCCCATCGGTCCCACCAGGAGCCTCGCCGGACCCGAACGAACGTTGCACGGCAGAATAGTGGTGTTTTCGCCGAAGCCGTCGAAAGCTAGCGAACCTTGGCGGCGCCGCCGTCGGCGGATATCATGGGAGCCGCATGGGGCAGTGGGCACCGTTTCGCTTTGCCCGCGAACCTCGCGGCTTGGAATCATCGTCCGCCAGGCGGTATGATGAATCAAGTGATCGATAACGCCGGAGGGAGCCGCGTGCATTGCCCATCTCAGTCCATTCGACCGCCGCGCGCGCAACGCGTTACTCTCGTCTTCGGGGCGTTGGCCGCGTTGCTCGTCGCGCCCGTGCATGTCGCCGCGCAAACCCCGGACGCCAGTGACATCGCCGAGGGGGCCCGTCTGTTCCGGCAAAAGGCCAACTGCCAAGCATGCCACGGCTGGGCCGGCGATGGCCGCAAGATGGATTCGCAAATGCCGGACGGCGCCAATCTCCGCGAGACCCGGCTCGACCGCGCGACGCTGATCATGACGATCAAATGCGGTCTGCCCGGAACCGGCATGCCGCCTTTTGACAAGTTCGCCTACAGCGACGGCCGCTGCTATGGCCTCAAGCAGGCCGACCTGACAAAGGCCGGCCAGCGGATGTCGGACCCGCCGGCCACCCTGCAGAACCGGGAGATCGACTACATCGTGGATTTCATGTTTGCCAAGATCATCGGCAAAGGCCCGATGAACCATGCGAAGTGCATCGAGTTTTGGGGACAGGACACTGAGGCCTGCCGCGAAGTCCCCGAGTAACCGGAGCCGCGACGAAAGGCGGGCGCTTGTTGTGGATCCCCAGGCCGCTCCGGGCGGTCGCGGATTCGATTACCGGGCTCGCCACAAGGGCGGGCCCGGTTGCTTAATCCCGGCTTCGGTTTGCTGCAATTGCTTCGCTTGCGGCGCGGGGTGGCGGCATCACCGGTCGTATTTCTTGAAATAACGCAGATCCGGCGGCGGCTGGTCCTTCACGGCGGGCATCAACAGGCCGTCGCCGCTGAGGAAATAAACCTCCTTGCCGATGCCGACGTGAACGTTGCCTTCGCCGCAAACCTGATGGCCGAACCAGATCGGTTTGCCCGAGACCGTACGCCGGTAGGTTTTGTGGACCACCCAGGGCCGGGTCAACGCATGATCCATGGTGGTGATATCGTCGTGGAGCAGGTTCGGATTGGCCTTGTCGAGATAAATTCGTTCGTAGATCACGCTCTCATTGTCGGCGTGCAACGGAATGCCGGTAGCGTCGTAGACACGAGGCCCCTTCAAGCCGCGGGTCTCGACCATCAGCGTATCGTAGCGGCCGTCGCCGTCCTCATCGAGCCACTTGCCGATGGAATATCCGAGGAACCGCGGCTCCAATGCCATATTGGCGGGAAAGTCGCGGCCATCGGTATAGATGTGGCGATTGAAGTCGTGATCGCGCTCCATCAGGATGTAGGTGGTTTCCGGCGTGACGATGAATTCCATGGCCGAGTAGCCGATCATCACCCGCGGCATGCCCGGAGAAATGCATGAGTAGGTCGGGTCGATGCCCTGGCCGCCCTTCGTCATGTCAGCGAGGTTCGCCTGGTAGATCGCCTGATATTCGGGCGTCAGCGGCGGTTCCTGTCCGAGGGACGGCGTGGCAGCCGGGGGCTTGCTCTCGTCGTAGCGAAGCCCCCCGGCGCCGCCGGCAATGAGGCCCGAGTTCCCGGCGCGCCGCCACAAACCTTTCAGGTCCGGATACTTGGTTTCATCGAATGCAGCGGCGCTGCCGATCATCGCCAGCAGTGTGGCCGCAAGCGCCGTTGCGCCGATCGAGCTGCGAAAACGCATTGGTGGAGTTCTCCCTGGGCTGATGGTGATATCGAACCGGTTTTTCGGAGTCGTGGCCGGCTTATCCACGGTCAAGCGGAGACGCCGCAGAGGTGGGACCTGATTAGAACACGCCCTCCGCGTCACATGCCCCGCAAAGGTGATTCTACACGAGCAAGTTCAGTTTCCCGCCTACTGGAATCTCCGGCGCGGTCTTGTTGGTGGTGATCACCAGCTCGAACTTGTCGCCGGTGCGCTGCCACTGGCCGGCCACCAGGGGCGTCTTGGTGACGTTCTTCACCGGCAGGCCGGTCCACTTCACCGGGCCGACGATCGACCTGTAGTCGGTCGTCACGATTGAATCCAGGATCGCTTTCGGCTCCAGCGTCCTGGCGCGCCTGAGTACGTCGATCGCAACCTCGAACAGCGCGTGCTGGAAGCCGATCGGCTGCGTCCATGGCCGCTTGGTCGCGCTCATATAGGCATCGGTGAGTTCGCGGGCGTTCTGCCCCGTGAGCCCCGACCGGTACGGATGGTGCGGCGTCCACCACACTTCGCTGGTCAGGCCGTTGCCGCGCGCCCCTAGCGACTCGATCACCGACGGGAACAGCAGCGCCTTGCCGATGGTGACGATCTTGGGCCGAAAGCCCTGCTGGGCCGCCTGCGACCAGAAGGTGGCAAAATCCGGCGGGATCATATTGCCGGTGACGATCTCGGCGCCGACCGCCTTGAAGGCGGAAATCTGCGATGTGAAATCGTTATTCATGAGCTGGTAGCGGCCCGGATCGGTGAGCTTGTAGCCGGCCGCAGCGAGCGCCGGCGGCAGCCCGAGCTTGGCGTCGCCCCAGGCATTGCCGTCGGCATCGTTGGGGAAGAGGCCGCCGACCACCTTGTTGGTGGACGCGGAATCCCACAACGCCAGAAACGCGCCGATCACGTCCTCCAGCCCCCAGAAGAAGTGATAGGTCCAAGTGAAACCTCTCTTGGGGTCGCCGTTGCGCCCGAAGAAGTACGGCTGCCAAGGGCAATTGCTGGTGATGCACGGCACCTCGTTGACTTCAGCCTGGTCGGCCACCGGATTGGTGGTGTCGGGCGTCGCCGACGCGACGATGAGATCGACGTTGTCGCCAAGGATCAGCTCGGAGGTGACCTCCGCGGCGCGGTTGCCGCTCGACTGACTGTCCTTGCTGATGATCTCGACCGGAAAGGTCTTGCCGCCGCTCTTAAGCCCCGGGCGGAGCAACGCGCGCACCTGGTCGAGGATGAAGCCGTCGGCCTCGCCGAACCCGGCGAGGGGGCCGGTGCGCGGGCTGACATGGCCGATCTTGATGACGCGGCTTTGCGCATTCGCCGGGATGATGCGCAGCAGCGCGGGCGCCGCGAGCGCGCCCATGCCGGCCGTCACAACGCGCCGGCGGGTGACCGACTTTCCGATGCGGTCGTCAGGCTTGACGGATGCGGACATGTATTCCTCCTTGCAGATCGCTTAATGCATTGTTATCACATTGCAATATATCCGTTGCCTTCAGCCGCGCCCGATCGCCCGGCGGCCGGCAGATCCTCAATGACGGCCTGGCGACCATAAAACATGCGGGAAGCGCGGAGAACCGCCCGGCTTATTCGGCAGGGGTCAAAACGAGCGCCGCGCAGGGAGCGGTGCTTCGGATATCGCACCCTGCGTCGTCGACCGTGGCCTTGAGTACGGTGGCCGCGGGAACGCCAACGCGCTGTTGCTGAGCGCTGACAGGTCGAAACGGGGCAATCCTTGTCGTCATGCACCTGCGTGGTCGTCAGGCGGGGCTTCCCGCAGGCGAGCAGACCCGGGAGGATACGAGCGAGCCACTCGCGGCATTCGACAACCTCGGTCTGATGCTGCGGTCTCTCGGCACGGGTCTCGCGGTCGTAATCCTCCGCCAGCTCGAACAACCGGACATAGGCGGCGACGGACGGCGCTTTTGCAGTCTCGCCAGCCACAGCGACCATGTGAGCCGCTTTGGCGACGACAGTTTTGTTCGGTGGGCCTTTCTGACCGCCGCCTCGGCGCTCTCCAGGCGTCGACCCACGTGGCATTGCGATTATTTTTGCTATCCGAGAGTAGAAGTTCAGCGTCATCGACCAATACGCCGGACGCACTGCCGGTGCAATGAGCTCGTTTGGCCGACACGGACAGAGAGCGGCCGTGCATCTGAAGGCGGATCCCTACTGCCGGTCGCAGTGACGGTGGGGCGAGTCTCTTTATGACCCCCAGCCGGCTCAGGCCGCGGCGGGCGTTTGCGTGATCGACTCATACAACCAGATCTCAAGCCTTGATATTGTTTGCGGCGCGCGTCGAAACCGTGGACATCGCACGCACCGTTCTGAGTTTAACGCCATTCAACTGGATGAAAGGCCGCCGATGCAGCCGAGACTGCCGCGACGCTGTTATATCACGGCGAAACGCAGCACCGTGCCCGCCGGCTTCGAACCGATAAACCACGCCGCGCCGACAAGGTGGCCCGCAACGGCTGAACAAGTCCGAATGGGCGATGCGGCTGTCATGGGCCTATTGGGGCCGCGGCAAAGCGCTTCTCGAAAAGGGGACTGCACCCGCGCCAAACAGGATTTCAAGACCGCAAGGAAACTCGCCTGCTTCCAATGTTTAGGTCGGTTTGGGCCGGCTCCCTCCGCAGCCGGACTCGCAAGCTATTGAGTACGCTGCCTTCGGGTGGAACATTCATGGGCGATCTGACCCCGAACGCCCGTTGGTCGGTGGTCCGGCGTTGGCCCTGAGGTGCCGTCAGGGCTGCCAGATGATTGAGACGAAATTGTTAGTGTTGCAGACCCGCACACAGCCGGCAGGTCGTGTGCCGGAATACTGGCCCGCTGCGTTGAGCGCGGATGCACGCAACCACAGACCGACAGGAGGCAACGCGCATGCAAGCAAACAAAGCCTATTTCATGGTTCGAGCAC
>JASHRR010001204.1 GCA_030037185.1 Xanthobacteraceae bacterium
ATGCCCACAGCGGCCCCGGCAATGACGACCGTCATCATCGGGCCTGACAACTTCTCGCGCATGCCGCCTCCTTTTGTCTTGCAGCGTGTTCTGCAACCGATCCCGGTTCAGCGCACGCAAAAATCGGTGGCGGTCTCTGTTGATCGCCACGCAGTACTTCGCCTGACAAGCCCTCCAGCCCCCCGTACAAGCTCGGATCACCCGTGGGCGCATGCCAACGGCCAAAGCATCTTGCGATCACTAGCGGGTCAACGGCTGTTGCGGCCAAGGATGTAAACGATTTGCTCTTGGGTCAAGCCCAACTCGCGCAAGTAGGACGCCACTAAGGCGTTCGCAGCCGTGGCATGAAAAGCAGTTGCAACCAGCTTGCGCATTGATATCGCGCCACAAGCAACGAAACGCCGAATTTATTCCGGCGATAAACAGCAATTCCGCGCTGTATCTGAAAGCTCGCAGGCGCCCGTAAATCCGCAAAGCCGCGGCGGCAGTATCGAACCTGCGATCGTCATTGGCCGCATCGCGCGCCATAGAACCCCACGTGTTGATCGGCGCGGGAGCCTACGCCAGCCTGCAGGCTCATTTGGCTGGCCGGTCGCTACGCCGGTGATCCGGCGGGATGCTTTGCTCGGGCACGTCGAGCTACGGCTGTGGGATGGGCGTTTTTGAGACGCCCATCGACACTGAAGTAGTCTGAATTGAGGATGATATTTCCCGTCCGACTAGGCGAGACGCGTTGCTCAGAATTTGATCATCGTGCTTCGCGTCATCGTGACGTTGTTTGTGATTCCCGCAGGTCCGCCCTTGGCTAGATGAAACGCTGCGTATTGTTCATGATAGACGTCCTCGCCCGCCGAGCAGTCGACCGGAACGACCACCTTGTAGCCGCGCTGCGCCGCACCCGAAGCCGTGCCGACGGTCGCCCCTTGGAACGAGTTGCCACAGACGATCACCGTCTTGATGCCTGCCTGCCTGAGTGTCGGTTCGAGTGTAGAGCCCATGAATTTGTCGGGCCCGCCCTGGCGGTACCATTCGCCAGCACGCGGCTTGATTGCGGGGTCCATTATGTCGTCGGGCGTTGCCTTGCCGTTCGAGCCGACAAGGCTGTACCACACCACCATGTTGTGTGCGCGCGCTTCATCGTGCAGCCGTTTCAGGTTCGGCATCGCTGCGACGCATCGCGGACGCGCGCTGCAGTTGCCTTTCATAATATCGAGAAACAAAAGAGCGGTGGTCGAAGGATCGACCGTGACCTCCTTCAGTTCCGGCGGTGGGGGCGCAACCGCTGTGTTCCAATCGGAAATGACGTCGGCGATGGACGGCGATGCCAGCAATGCGGCCAGGAGAGCACTACTGGCGGCGGCCAAACGTGATGGTGTCATGTTATCCTCCCTGTATCTTGGGGCGGCCCGAAAAAACCGATCGCGACCGAATTTAGAGCGATCATCCATCAGGCTAACCTCGGCTCTGTTACTCTCGAATTGCGCAATCTTCAATCGTGCCGTTCTCCCAGCGTGACTGCTACTGGCCAGGATATGTCAAGGCTGTCAACATCGCCACCCGCCTCGCACCGGGCGCGCAACGCCGACTACCGCAGCCGACCAGCAGAGGGGACCGTTGCCGCGGCAATCGCGAGCAACGGCTGCCAGCTGGTAGCTCGTCAACAACGAGCCTCAAGGGGCAACTAATTCAATTGATCCGCCACCTTAGCGATGCCTGCCTTGCCGCAGGCCTCCTCCTGCGGCCCGCCGTTCGGAGCTCCGCTAAGGCCTACGCCTCCGATAGTCTCGTCGCCGACCTTGATTGGAACGCCGCCCTGTAACGGAATGACTTCCGCAAGCTGCCGCTGGCCAGGAACTTGGGTCTCGGTGCGCTGCGCCCATTCAAGGGATGTTCGCCCGAAAGTCCTGGCCGTGTAGGCTTTGCGCCGAGCGAGTTCGAGATTGTGAGGCGCAGCCCCATCACCCTGAACAAAAACGCGCAACCGTCCGGCACGATCAACGACCGCCACCGACACTCGCGAGCCGCATTCGGCAAGTGCCGTTTCGGCAATCGTCAAAGCCATTTTGGCCGAAACATTGCGCTCCATCAGAACTTGAGCGCCTGAGACACCCGGTGCGGCCATGACTGCGACGACAGCGGCACCCGCGGCCAAGCGAAACAACATGATTGTCCTCCCTTAGGTTGCAAATCGTTGGGCCGGGACCGGCACCAGCGGAATGCGATTATGTCATCAGCAGATCGCTTTGTAATCTAGTGGGTCGGCCGCCTGATCGCGGTCATTCTGCCATCATTTGTTTGTTTAACGGGGATGCCGGGTCTTGTTCGTTGCCAGCGCCGAATGCTCCTGCGACCCCCAGCAAGGTGCCGCGGGCATTAAAGGCTTCGTTAACTGCTGGTTGCGGTGCTGATAGCACTGAACGCGTCGGTGCTGCGGGGCAGCAGGCGGCGGCGCAATCGGGGTGGCCGGACGGCCTCGCCGACATCGAGGCACGCCTCTCGATCAGGCGGGCATTCTGGCGGACCGTTGCTGGGAAAACCTACTGGGTTGCAGAGGCCGCTGCGCGCAAGGGCCGGCCCCTGATGGCTTGGCCGCTCAGCAGCGTCATGGCCGAGCGCACAAGCGAGGCAAGAACGCTCGCTGGTCTCCAATTCAAGTTGAATCCTGGTGGCTGGGGGCACCCCGGCCCTGTTAGCCATCTATCAGGTGAGGCAACAAATCCTATTGCAATTTTATTACAGCGATGCTTAGCGCGGATTTGGCCAAGTTTTGTCGGCCTAATTCAGAAGGAACTCAAATGACTCAAGAAACATGGCAAGTCACCGTCGAAGTGACCGGCAATGATGCCTTGTCAGCATTGCTGAAGGAAGGTCAAATCCGCGTCGTCGGTGACATCGTTAACACTAGTAGCCGCACCAACGGTCTGCAAAACGGGGCGGCTTTACACCAAACCACTCAAGCAAGCACCGACAAGCGGCCTACGTCACTCCGTGGTGAGCCCGGCTTCCCGTTCAATAGCAAGAACGCAAACACGGCCAAACAAAAGGCCACGATCATTGAAAGCATCAAAAAGGGTAGGGTGGAAATAGGTCAGATGCGGGCTGATTTCCGCAAGGCCGGTTTTCCCAACAGCCAGTTTGATCCCATGCTGCAATCCCTGCGGGCTGGTAAATTCATCGCTGGGACTGCGCGGGGCCGGTACAAGGCAACTGCCGCGGGTCTGAACGGGGTGGCCTGAGTTCCTACATACGGCTTGGAAATGAAAGGGCTCGCGTGGGGCGGGCCTTTTTTTATCGCCATGAAAAACAACTTGGCTCCTGGGCCCCAACAAAAACATCGCACTCCGCCTAATAATGAGCTCCACGGGAAACTGCGTTCAAGAATTAAAAAGGTTGTGAGCTAGCCTTTCTCAGGTTGTTCTAGAGCAGGCTTCAACCAGATTATGCTTGACGCTGATAGGTTCATGTTCGCGCGCAAGAAACCCCAGCCCTGCGCCAGCCAGACGCAACCGCTCGGTAGTTCGGTTCGCTTCCAGCACTCACTCACTGCCAGCGCCGCGACCTCCGTGAATTAACTGCCACGTGCCCTCTGGCTTAACGGTTCACACCGGCATCGTCAGGCCAGGACTGCCAGCGGGCATTCTGCCGCACCCCTAACGCGCCGTCTTTAGCGCCATCTGAAGTTCTCAGGCCCAGATAACCGCCTAATGACAGGTGGTGTTCCAGCGGGCTAACGGGAGAGACGTTGGTCGCCTAGAGTTCGGCGCGATGGCCCTCGGATTTCCAGTATCGTCAAGACTCGCCACCCAGCTGGCAACCGGACAGACCGTGCAATCGGGCTGCAGGCTGCTGGGCTGCATCGTTGACAACTTCAGCACCCCGCAGCAATCAGCCGCTGTTCCTTGCCGTAAGCCCGTGCCGGCGACATTGCCGGTTGTGGGCTGCGCCGCGGCATGCGCCATTCCTGGGGGAACGTTCCCGCGATTGGTTGCGTTTTTCTCTAAACGTGAGGAGCACGACCATGAGTATGTTCCACGACATCATGTCCAAGATTTTCAAGTCCGCAACGCCCGCGAGTACTGCGACGTCTAGCACGCCATCAGCCCAACCAGGCGACACAGCAGCACCCACCATGGAGCAGGTGGACGTAGAGGGCGTCCTGACGAAACTAGCCGACCAGAACGACGAAGATCTCGACTGGCGAAGGTCAATCGTGGACCTGATGAAACTATTGAATCTCGACAGCAGCCTCTCCGCTCGCAAGGAGCTTGCCCAAGAACTGCACTATACTGGCAATATGAACGACACCGGCCCCATGAACAGGTGGCTGCACAAACAGGTCATGCAAAAGCTCGCTGAGAACGGCGGTAAGGTACCGACTGATCTCCTGGCGAGATGACAGCCGCTCTCCTGGCGAGATGGGAACCTTCAGTCTGCGCCGCCGCGACGATCTCGCCAAGGAATGGGAAAATCTCAACCGCGCCCTCGGGTCCTTGAAACTTGCCTCCATCTGTGGCGCAACACACGCCCACTCGTTATCGTCGCTCGGGTACCTCAGGTGATCACGATTGTATTTCGGTCGGTTTCAAGTCCCACATCGGCGACCCTTCCGCGAATCGGTCACCCCTCACGAATCAACTGATTCAGCAGATTCAAGAAGTTTCAAAACGGACACTCAGGAAGCGCGCAAAAGCCAGCGCAATCGTCGACAACTCTTGGATCCGCGACGTGCGCCGTCGCGTGGTCTTTGGCGACGTTTAGTTTGGCCGGCCAGAAAAGTAAGTCCCAGCCGGACGTTGCCATAGGCTGAGCTCGAAGGCCAGATTTCGGTAAGATCCTCGATTGCGCCAGCTACGCCAATCGCGCTCGCGCCAGGCACGGTCAGGCTAAGCCGTAATGATCACGCCGCAACGCCGCTTGGTCATAGGCATGCTGCTCTTCGAGCGGTGATAAAGCGACCTTGCCATCGTCCCCAGCGGCAACCGTGAACCCTTCAATCGGCAGATCTAGGGGGCGTTCTTTTCCGTTTTTCTTCACGATGCCGTTGATGTATCGGCCGGTGCTGGCGTTTCGAGGGTCCACGGCTTCGCCGCCGGTCAGGGCGATTCGCTTGACAGCGGCTTCCAGGCTGGACCTTCGTTCGGCCCGCCAACAAGGCGACCGCGCCTTCCGCCCTGAACTCCTTGGCGCCTGCAGGCGCCGATGGAGCCTCCAACAACGAAAACGACTGCTTTCTCATCCTGCAAACACCTTTGTTCGTGGTGTCCTCCACTCTCGTGAAGTGCGGAGTGGTGCACGCCGGCCGGATTGCGCAGGACTGAGGACCGAGGGGAACGGCTAGGGACGCTTGCCTTTGTGGACGCCATCGAAGACCTGGGCCGTCCACACGCGACCGCGGATCCTGACCGCCCGCCGGTCGGACCTTCGGGTGCTTGCCGCGCTATGGAAGCCGCGGGAGCGCGCCGGCTTGATCGAGAAGTAACCAAAAGCGTCGTCTGCGTCGTAACATGAGCGTCACGCAGCAACTTTACGTAGTTGCGGTGAATAGATCGCGGCCAATCGGAGGCAAGTTCAATGGCCAAGAAAACCTCGCGACCTGCGCCCGGCCGTGCCGCTTCTCGCCGCAAGGCGTCAATCAACAAATCGTCGGGCAAATTGCCCGGGAAACCGTCGAGCCGCCAGCCGCCGACTAAGTCGGCGGCCCGTCCCTCCGCTACCGCGCAGGCCGGAAGCAGCGCGGCGAGCCAGGGGTTCGCATTCGGAAATCCGAAGGTGACAGCGGACGATTTCGCCGCCTTCACCACCAACGAAATTCAGGCCGATTCGGCCCTCAAGGCTTCGGACCAGCTTCAGCCCATTCCAAAGCCGTCGAAGCGGCCGCCCGTCCTCGCACTCGAGCAGGTGCTCGGCGGCGACGTGCAGCAGATCACAGCGTCTGGCAGCGTCACATTCCATTGCGTCGGAGACACCGGCGGAATCCACGAACCCCAGAATCAGTTCGCGGTCGCCGACGCGATGGCGGCGGACCTCGCTGGCAAGAGCTACCAATCCGGCAAGCCCGCGTTCTTCTATCATCTCGGCGATGTCGTCTACTATCTCGGACAGGAGCAATACTACTACGAACAGTTCTACGACCCGTATCGCGACTACGACGCGCCGATCTTCGCCATCCCGGGCAACCATGACGGCATGATCTCGCCGAGCCTCAAGCAGAAGACCCTGCAGGGGTTCCTCGACAACTTCTGCACCGACGCGCCCACGCACAATCCGGATGCCCAGGGTCACGCTCGCACCACCATGATTCAGCCGGGAGTCTATTTCGAGCTCGACGCACCGTTCGTGAAGATCATCGGTCTTTATTCCAATATCAGCGAAGGCACGACGGCCGGCGTCATCTCAGGCAGCAAGGTCGGCAATGCGCAGCTCACGTTTCTGCAGCAGCAGCTGCAAGCAACCGCCAAGGCACGATCGCACGGCGATCATCGCGCGCTGCTCATCGCGGTGCATCATCCGCCGTTTACCGGCAGCAGCGAGCACGCGCCCAGCCCGGGCATTCTGAAGGACATCGATGCCGCCTGTCACCAGGCCAACATTCTGCCCGACATGATCCTCTCAGGGCATGCGCATCTCTATGAACGCTACACCCGGGTGGTCGGCGACAATCAGATCCCGTTCGTGGTGGCGGGCTGCGGCGGTTATTACGATCTGTCGGGATTCAAGAAGGACAGCAGCGGCAGGAAGCCGAGCACGCCAGTCAGCGGCACCGACGCGGACGGTAACAAGCTCACGCTCGAATGTTTCAATGATTCGAGCTTCGGTTACCTGCTGCTGACCGTCTCGGACACGCAGCTCAGGTGCAAGTTCATGGGCATCGACGCGAAAACCAAGGCAACCTCGGTCCTCGATCAGGTCACCTTGGATCTGTCACGTCACAAGGTGAGCAACCATTGATCCTGCGCGAGGGGGGCGTATCGAACGACTGGGCCTGAGCGGTCGATTGGACGGGACACCTGGAAAAGGACTTGACCGGCCTTCTCTCGAGAAGAAAGGTGCCGCCTGCAGGGACGCTACACGCTCAGAAGTAGGAAAAATCTCAGGGCTAAACTGCGCCAGCGCTGTCTTTGAGCCTGCGGGCGGTCCCGCTGGATGACACAAACATACGTGCACACGTACTGGCCCGCGTCCTCCCATCCGGCTTTTTGTTCGAGGCCATTCGCGCTGCTGCCAGCGAAAGTCTGGTCGAGCAAACCGGAACAAGCAAGACCTCCTCTTCGCCGAGGCCGCTAGCGGCCCCGCCCGCCCACGACAATTGCTGTGAGGACCTGCCAGGGATTTGCCTGAAGGAACCGAAAGCGCGGTGTTTTGTTATCTGTGCCTCCAACTCTGGAGCCGATGGGGGCGAAGGTCTGCAATGACGCAAGAGCTTGCCAGCAAACGCATACTGGTAATCGAGGACGAACCTCTCATCTCCGAGGACCTCACCAACGAGATAACTGCCGAGGGAGCCAAGGTCATCGGCCCGGTAGGGACCGTGGAAGCAGCGCTCGATGTAATCGCAAGTATAGACAGCCTGGACGGCGCGATCCTCGACATCAAACTGATGGAGAAAATGAGTTTCCAGGTCGCAGATGTTCTAGCTGCCCACCATGTCCCGTTCGTATTCTGGACGGGATATCCTTGTGATGCTGTCATTCCGGCTCACCACGCAAAGGTGACCTGCCTCGAAAAACCCGCAAAGCGGCACGAGGTTAGCCGCGTTCTCAAAAAGCTTCTTACTGGGCGATCGACTGGCGCCCCGATCTGACCCTGGCAGCACCCTGCAGCACCTTACCGGAACCGGCCGGGGCGGGTGCTCCGGCGGCTCAGCAGGGCGGTGTGCTTGGACACGGAGATCGTCTCCTAGAGCTTACCAATCCCACATCCACCCAGCCGTAGCCGCGGCGTTCCTGGACCGAGAGGCCGTGGCGAGGGTCGGCGCTCGCGAACGTGTGATTTGGGGCCACGACTCAATCGCATACGATGTCGCCAGCGGCCGTTTTCTACGGCCGGACCAACCCGAACATCGACCTATCGGCTGCCCGATAGTGGACGAGGCGAGACAGATGGCGGTCACGGGCTTACCTTCGGTTAAGTCACAATGAACGTTCCCGAAGGGATCTCGTTTGAGCCGGCCGGGTGGATATCGACTCCATTGTTGCGTCGGCGAGACGCACCTCAAGCCGGCTATCTGGAATTTGGTTTAATCGTCTTTCTTGTACTGGCAACAATGCTGTTTTTCATATGGCTTGCGATTAGAGGTCCGGCGCTGCTCGAGCGGATTTCAAGCTGGCGGCCAGTATGTTCCCTTGTGTCGTGCGAGACCCAGGCTCAACCACATCGTGAGGTCCAGGCTCAGCCTGAGCTGAAGTCCCAGCCTCAGCCCCAACCTCAAGTGCCGCCCCAATCTCAAGCCCAGCACCAGACTCAACCTCGGCCCCAGACTCCGCGGCATCCGCCGCCGCCACAGCAGCGTATGCATGATCGGGTTGTCGTGGGTGAATGGGCGCACGATTCGCGGCGGCTTCGTGAACCGCAGCGGCGTTCTCCCATCGAATGCTGGCGCGATCGCAGTATTCGAGGTCCCTGCTTCGATTAGCGGCGGCAAGAACATACTTTACGACCTCAAACAGCGGGCCCTGGGCATGGAAGGGGCGACGGTCCCGACGATTTCCTCGGCAGCGACCTCCACTTCCAGCTTGTCGATCAGCTGATCAGCAGGGCGGACACGATGGAATGGTTAGGGGAGCAAAGGTCGATGACGCCTGGTCCGCCGTTGGTGCTGTCTGATATGAAAGGGCCGGGGCCACGTGAGGGGACACACACGGCAATGGCCTCCCGCCGCAAGCCAAGGCCGGCCGCAGCGGCGGCATTCCCAACGGCAAGGAAAAAATCAGTCTCCGGCCGCGAGAGCGTTGCACCTGCGCCGGTTGTTGCATCAAATTTGCTCACGCCCCCGGCTCAAGCACGTTCGCGGCTTAGCGCACACGGGCGGACGCTCAAGCGATATAATTACTCAGCTGAATCGGGCATTGCATCGATCAGAGGCTGACATCGGTGGACGCTGATGAACAACGCGGCGGAGGTCGTGGCACCTCCAGGTTTCTATCCCATCTGAACTGCGTCAAGCCTGATCTTGGCGTAAATTCGATCATCCTGCGGCGACTAAGACGAGCGAGTTGCGATGTCCGATCAGGCTGTCCCGGCCGGAACCACATTGCTGTTGAAAGGTGGCCAGGTGCTGACGCCTGGGACGGATTGGAACGATCCGCCGCAGGCCGACATTGCCATCGCCGGCGACAAGATCGTTGGCATTAATGCGGATTACCGGCTCGGCGACGCCCGAAACGTGGAGACGATCAACGCGCGCCATCATCTGGTACTGCCGGGTTTTGTAAACGCGCACTACCATTCCCACGACGTGCTTGCCAAGGGCACGCTCGAAGAGGCCCCGCTGGAGACGTGGCGTCTCTATGCGCTGCCGCCCCAATACCCGCCCCGCTCCGTGGAGGAGGTTTACGCGCGGACCTTGCTGGGTGCGCTCGAGTGCTTGCGATCCGGAATGACGACGATCCAAGACATGCTAACGCTCTATCCATACGAGGATCGTCACATGGACGCGGTGATGAAGGCCTACGAGGAGGTCGGCATCCGTGTAGTGTTCGCCTTGCAATATGCTGATCGAAAGGGCATCGAAACCATCCCGTTCTGGAAGGATGCGTTTCCGGCCGATCTTCATCCATTGTTGTCGACCGCCGCCGAGCCGGAAGGCGAGCTCGATCTGATCGGGCACTTCGAGACGACGCGCCTTAGATCCCCTCCGCCGCGGCGGGTATCGTGGGCGCTTGGACCGTCCGCCCCGGAGCGTTGCTCGCCGGCCCTTATGCAGCGGACCGTGGACTTGGCACGCCGTTACGACATTCCGGTCTACACCCACCTCTACGAATCGCGCGGCATGGTGCTCCAGGCGCGCTTATCGCTGCCGGAATACAAGGGTCTATTGATCCGCCGACTGGCCGAGGAGGGCGTCCTCGACCAGCGGCTCAATTTTGCTCACAGTGTCTGGCTCTCGCGCGACGAAATCGAACTCCTGGCTGAGCACGGTGCGGGAGTCGTACTCAATCCCCAAGGCAACTTGAAAATGAAATGTGGCATTGCACCGATCCGCACGCTGCAACATGCCGGTGTGCGGATCGGGCTCGGCTGCGATAATTGCAGCTGCTCCGATGCGCAAAACATGTTCATGGCCATGAAGCTCTTCGCGCTGTTGGCCGCAATTAGTGATCCGATGCCGGGCCCGCCGCAGGCAGTCGCAGCCCTGCGTGCCGCCACTGAAGGCGGCGCCGACGGCGCAAGACTGGGCGATCTGCTGGGACGCATCGCGCCGAGCTTCAAGGCCGACCTGACACTGATCGACTTGCGAGACCCGACATTCTCGCCGATGAACAGTGCGGTGCGTCAGCTCGTTCACGTTGAAGCCGGGCGCGGTGTCCGCCATGTCATTGTCGAAGGCAAGGTCGTTGTGCGAGATCGGCAGCTGACGACCATCAGCGAATCAACGATCTATGATGCAGTAAAGGCAGTGATGCCGGAGTTCAGACGCGATTTCGCGAACATCTCGCAACGGGTCGCCAAGCTGCAACCTTGGCTCGATCGCGCCCATCGCCAAATCATGGCAGCTGAGCTTGATATCGAACGTCTTCCGTTTGGAAGCCATTGAGGCTCCGATCTGCCCTATTGCGTGCTGGGCGCTTGCTTATCTTCGACCGGATGCGCCCGGCCGACTCCTGCCGGCACCGTATGGCGGCAGGGGTGCTCGTCGCGCGCCGCCTGGATCTTGGCGTGGCTTTAAGGTCAGCCGCAGCGGCGGCCGCCTGATGCACCGCCCGTCCCAACCCGTCGGTCACTGGCATGTGCTCATGCGGCGTCACGCCGGAAAGGCCAGATGTTTCGGCGGCAAGCCGTACGCCGCAATCCAGGACATCAAGCAGAGCGTGACCGGCCGCTACTGTTGGCCGCAGGCCCATTGGAGATCACCCGGAAAGAGTTTCAGAGTCTCGCTGATTCTGACTCGATGGTGGGGGGAGGCGCCGCTCCGTGCCAGCTTTCGCATAACACCCAAATAGGCTATGGTGCACCCGCACAGTCTGCGGACCATGCCGCCGACGCACAGCCAACAATTCGTGGTTTCAAGGAGGAGGGTTTCTAATGGGGCTTCGATTCACCATCGCCGCCGCAAGCGCCTTGTTCGCGACCGCAGCCTTTGCGCAGGGGCAGGACTTCTCGAAAGTTCAGATAAAGACCACCGACCTCGGCAATCGCACCTACATGCTGGAAGGCCAGGGCGGCAATATCGTCGTCGCCTGCGGCGATGACGCGGTCATCCAGGTGGA
>JASHRR010001205.1 GCA_030037185.1 Xanthobacteraceae bacterium
GCTAAACGCACTGCGTTCGGGCGAGCACGGGCTCGCCCGAATTTTTTGCCGACCCCGCCGGTCGGAAGCGGACACCCATCAGAGTCCGTGCGGCCGAGGCGGACTTACTTCAACCCCGCCTCGGCCAGTTGCGCAATCGCCGCCAATGACGTTTGTGCGGCGCTCAAGCCGAGGCGAAAATCCTTGTCGGGGCACGAAGCGTAGCGGTCACCTGGTGATAAGGCGGGTCCCGCCTGGCGCCGATCTCCATTCCTCGTTCATTTTGGCGCCGGTCCATAGGGGCGCCGAGATGGACATCTCCTCCGCGCCTGTTGTGCCGGCCTTCATGCAATAGAATCCCCCGCTGACAATCGCCGCGGGCCGCGTGAGGCTGCGGCGGCGGGTTGGGGCGGCTGCGCGGCCAGATCGCAGACATATTTCACGCGCCCGCTATTCGTGCATCGGTAGCTCCTGAGCTGCGCTCGAGGCCCGCCCGGTTGCGCAAATTCCGTCAGCCTTGCCCAATTCTGAAAGAGCCGGGCACGAAACGGCGACGCGCCAGGGGGCTGGCGGCGAAAGGCCCCCTTCAGGCAGGGAGGTTTACCAGATGCGCGCTCTATCCTCGGGGGCAAGAAAAAGCTTGTCGCTCGGCTTCACGTTGAATGCGTCGTACCAGGCGTCGATGTTCCGCACTACGCCGTTGACGCGGTACTGCACCGGCGCATGCGGGTTGGAGACGATTTGCTGACGGATCGAGTCATCGGTCGATTTATGGCGCCAGCTCTGGGCGTAGCCCAAGAAGAAGCGCTGGTCGCCGGTGAGGCCGTCGCGTACGGGCGCCGGTTTGCCGCCAAGTGCGTTGTGATAGGCCTCGAGCGCCACCAGCGCTCCACCGAGATCGGCGATATTCTCGCCCATCGTGAGGTCGCCTTTCACGTGGAAACCCGCAAAGGGCTCGTAGGTGTCGAATTGGCGGCCGAGTACGGCAGCGCGCGTATTGAATTCGGCGGCGTCCGCATCCGTCCACCACGTGGTGAGGACCCCGCCGCCGTCGTACTTGCGCCCTTCGTCGTCAAACCCGTGGATCATTTCGTGGCCGATCACGGCGCCGATGCTGCCGTAGTTGACCGCTGCATCGGCGGCTGGATCAAAAAACGGCGGCTGGAGGATGCCGGCCGGAAACGTCATCTCATTGAGATTGGCGTTGTAGGACGCATTCACGGTCTGCGGATTGAGGTACCATTCCTCGCGGTCAACCGGCGAATTCAACCGGTTGACCTGTCGTAGCCAAGCGAATTTGCGTGCGGCTTCAACGTCGCCGACGAGGTCGTCAGACCGCACCTTAAGGGCCGCGTAATCGCGCCATTTGTCCGGATAGGCGATCTTGACTTTAAGGTGCGAGAGCTTGTCCAGCGCCTTGAGCTTGGTGGCCGGGCTCATCCAGGCGAGCCGTTCGATGCGCCCCTTGAGGGCAATCCGCAGTTGGGCCACAAGATCATCGATCTGCGCTTTGGCTTGGTGAGAAAAATAGCTTGCGACATAGACCCGCCCGATTGCTTGTCCCATTGCTCCGTTGATGGTGGCGACGGCCCGCTTCCAGCGCTCGGATTCTTCGGCGACGCCGCTCATGGTTTTGCCATGGAAGTTGAAGCTCGCCGCAACGAACCGCTTTGAAAGATATGGTGCGGCGCCGTCGGCGAGGTGGAAGGCGAGCCAGGCTTTGAGCGTCTCCAAAGGCGTGCGCGCATATACCGCCGCGATCTTCGGAATGGCCGTGTTCTCCACCACCACGACGCGGTCGAGGCCGGCGAGACCGGCGCTCGCCAACAGCGCCGGCCACGGAAACGGCGCCGCCTCGCCGAGCGCCGCAACGCTCATTGGATTGTAGGTCTTGTCGGGGTCGCGCCGTTCCGCGTTGGACCAACTCACCTCGGCAATGGCGGTCTCGAAGTCGACAATTGCCGTCGCCGATTGCCCGGGAGCCTCCCAGCCGATCATCGTCAGCAGTTGTGTGACATAGGCAAGATACGCCGCCTTTTTCTCGGCAAGTCGCGGGCTGAGATAATAGTCGCGATTGAGGCCAAGACCTCCCTGCCGGACGAAGACCGCGTATTTGTCAGGTGCCTTGTCGTCGGCGCCGATGCCCAGACCAAACACCGAGCTGAAGAAGGAGCGTCGGCCGGCTCCCATGCGCTCGGCGACCTCCTGGCGCGTGGTTGCCGCACGGATGACCTCAAGCTGCGGAGCGATTGGTTTCGCGTCGAGCGCCTCGGCGCGCTCCGCGTCCATGAATGCCGCATAGAAGGCGCCGATCTTGGCGGCATCTTCCCGCAGCGAGGGGTCAACGCCTTGCTCACCGCGTTCGAGGATGTCGCGGATGCGGACCTCGTTGGTAATGTTCAACATCGTGTCAACGCCGATCGAACTGCGATCGGGCGGGATGGCGGCACGGTCGTGCCAGGCGCCATTGGCATAGCGGAAAAAGTCGTCGCCCGGATCGACCGCAAAATCTGCGCCATCGCGATCGAATCCCCAGCCGGCGCCGGCGGCCGCCGGGGCGGAGCCCGCCGCCTCCGCTGCGGCGGCAATGTTGTGCGTGAAGCAGGCAAACAGAACGAGGGCAGCAACGCGGCAAGTCAGGTTTGACATGATTTCCCTCTTTCCGGTGTTAGCGGAGACGGGCGGGTGAATCTCTTGCGGATCATACTCTTGTCGCAGCCGAAAAGGCACCTCATCGCGCGATGACATGCAAAGGCTCGGCGGGTCGGTCCGGGGACCTCGTGGTCGCCCGATTCCCGGCGGCCGGCTGCGGCGGCCATTGCGTTTGCCGGCAGGGGCGGCCGGCCCCGCGATCAGGGCGGTGCGCGTCCTTCGGGTCAGCTTAAGACGAGACGCTGTTGCGCGGGAACCCGTGTCAAACTTCGCTTGGGGCGTCATCCGTGCTAGCGTGCCGCAACGCCAAAGGAGGCGCCCGCATGGCGCGATCGATAATCTGCCGCACTGCCCGTGTTCTCGCCGCCGCGGGGATCATGGCAGCACCGATCTGCACAAGCGCGCCGGCCGCGGCCGAGAAGGTGCTGCGCATCGCCAACATGGAAGAGCCGGAGACGCTCGATCCCCACAAGACCTCGACCGTGGGTGAGTCCAATATCTTGCGCAACCTTTTCGAGGGCCTGATGGTCCTTGACCCCAGCGGTAACGTCGCCCCGGGGGTGGCGGAGAGTTTCTCGGTTTCCGAAGACGGCCTGACCTACACGTTCCGGCTGCGGGACAAGGCCAGATGGTCGAACGGCGAGCCGGTGACGGCTGGCGATTTCGTCTACTCGCTCCGCCGCATCGAGGATCCGAGGACGCGCTCGCAATACGCGGAGGTGCTCTACCCGATCAAGAACGCCGAGGAGGTCAACACCGGCAAGGCGGCTCTGACCGAGCTGGGCGTTGCGGCGCCCGACGGCAGGACCGTAGAGATCACCCTGAAGGCGCCGACGTCCTATTTTCTCCAGCTGCTGACGCACACGTCGGCGCTGCCCGTCAACGAGGAGGAGGTCACCCGGTTCGGCGTCGAGTGGCTCAAGCCGGGCTTGATGGTGTCGAACGGCGCCTACATGCTGGACGACGTGAAGCCGAACTCGCATATCCGCATCGTAAAGAACCCGAACTACTGGGGCGCCGCCAAGGTCGCGATCGACGCCGTGGTGTTCGATCCGAGCGAGGATCGCGCCGCCGTACTCAAGCGCTACCGCGCCGGCGAATTTGATGTCCTGCGCGACCTGCCGAACGATCAGCTGGGCTGGCTGCGCCAGAACTTGCCGAAAGAGCTGCATATCGCGCCTTATGCGGGCATCTATTATTACCCGATGAATACAACCAAGCCGCCCTTCGACGACAAGCGGGTGCGGGTGGCTCTCAGCATGGCGATCAACCGCGAAATTCTGCTCGACAAGATCACCGCGGCCGGCGAACTGCCGGCCTACGGCTTCGTCCCCGACGGTACCGCGAACTACATTGCGCAGCGGGTGGCATGGCGGACCATGAGCCAGTCCGAGCGCGAGGCGTCGGCGCAAAAGCTCCTCAGCGAGGCCGGCTACGGGCCAGGCAGGCCGCTGCGGTTCCAGCTTGCCTACAACACCTCGGAAAACCACAAACGCATTGCGATCGCGCTCGCGGCGATGTGGAAAAAGATCAATGTCAGCGTCGAACTCGTCAACACCGAGTTCAAGGTCCACCTCGCCAATATGCGCATCGGCGCTTTCCAGATGGGGCGTGCCGGGTGGATTGCGGACTACAACGACGCCCAGAGCTATCTTTTCCTGTCGCAGACCTCGACCAAGCAGCAGAACTACTCCCGGTTCTCCAATCCCGAGTACGACCGGCTGATGGACAAGGCTTCGCTCACCGGCGAGATCGGCAAGCGCGCCACCTTGCTGGAACAGGCAGAGGGGATTTTGCTTGAGGAGATGCCGGTGATCCCGATCTATTTCTATGTTTCCAAGAACCTGGTCAGCACCAAGGTCAAGGGCTGGCAGGACAACCCCCTCGATTCCCAGTACGTGCGTAATCTTTCGCTTGCGGACTAGTTCTGCCTTTCCATGACTCACGTCGCATCGGTATCATCCCTCAACCTCGTTCCCTGAGGAGCGCGCTCCTGCGCGCGTCTTGAAAGGGCGGCGGCAGGCGAGTGCGGCAGCCACCCCTTAAACACGGCGCGAAGCGCCCTCAGGGTCAAAGAGATCTGATTTCAACTCGTGCGATCCGTTTCCTCCGGCCTGCGATCCATGTGGCGGTATTCTCTCAGACGACTTGCCGGTGCCATCCCGACGCTGTTCGCCGTCA
>JASHRR010001206.1 GCA_030037185.1 Xanthobacteraceae bacterium
TTTTGCGGTTGGGCGACCCATCGCGGCCCAAGCCCCATCGAGGACACGAATCAATCGGCCGGGCAGCCGTTTCGGCGACCCGGCCGGCCGCTCCAAGGCGCTAGGGTTCGAGCGAGGCGAGGTAGGCCGCCGCGTTCAATATGTCATCCTCGTTGAGCTTGCTGACCACCGGCGCCATCAGCGGCGTCCAGGTTCCGGTCCGGTTGCCATGCTGCATGTCGTAGAGCTGGCGTCCGATATAGCTTGGCGAGCGGCCGGCGAGCCTCGGCACCGGGCCCAAGCCCTTGAGATCGATGCCGTGGCAAGCCGTGCAAGCGGTGACCTTGCCGGCGCCGGTCGTGACCAGGACCTCACCTTTCTTGACGCTGCCAGGCGGCACATAGGCGACGAAGCCAGACCGCGGATTGCGTCGAATCTCGGTGTCTTCGACGTTGACCGGCGTCTCGATGATGCGTTCCCCGATCGGCTCCATACCCGCCTCGGCGCCCGACACCGGCAAGAAGACCCCGCCGGCGGGCCTCGTCTTCGGCACGGTCTCGCTCTCCACCACCTTGATCCACGGCGTCGCGGGGATTGCCGAGAAGTATTTGGCAACGACTTTGATGTCGTCGTCTGTCATCGACCTTGCGAATCCGGCCATCAGGCCGGTGTTGCCCTTGCGGGGATCGGAGGTCTTTCTGGCGCCGCTTTTGAAATCAGTCAGCTGCTGCACGATATATTCGTACGTAAGGCCCGTGACGTTGGCATTCTCCGGACGGCCCTTGCCGTTCGGGTAGTGGCACAAGCCGCAAGCATAGATTTGCGGGTTCGCCGACTGGCGGCCGTGGGCGACGATGTCGGGCATCGCCGGATGGTCCTCCGGATACCAGTCGGCGGGGCCATACCGGTTGGCGATCTGGGCGCGGGTAAAGGTTGCGTTCGACCCCGGGAGGGTGTGCTGGACGGTGTTGTCGAGGGGGGCCGGGGTGGCCGCGGGAGCGGGCGGGGGCATCGGGTTCGGCGCCGGCGCCGCAAAGCCGTAGGCCCATGGCGGCGGCACGTCGGCCGCCTGGACGGCCGTGGCAAGGCCTGCCACCGTTGCGAATGTCATTGCCGTTGCAGCTAAAAGCAGCTTCCTCATCGCTTCCCCCTTCCTGTTAATGCCTGCGGGTCCGATCTCGTCGGGATCGATTTGCAAAAAATGCAAGTTACCAGTTCACGGCCTCGTTTGGAAGGCGCCGATCGCTCACCGCCTCGTCCCTGCTCCCGCTTCGATCGGGATCACGTCGACCGCCGTGGTCAGCTGCTGCCGGCCGGAGGCCAGCACCACGCCGTCGATCGGCGCCACGTCGGCGTAATCGCGGCCGATCGCCAGGACGACGTGATCCTCGCTTGCGATCAGGGCATTGGTCGGGTCGAGGCCCTGCCAGCCGGTGCCGCACCACAGCATGACCCAGGCATGCATGGCGTCAGCGCCGGCGAGACGCGCCGTGCCCGGCCGCGGCACGGTGCGCAGAAATCCGCTCACATAGCCGGCCGGCAGGCCCAGGCCGCGAAGGCCGGCGATCATGATGTGAGCGAAGTCCTGACATACGCCACGGTGCAGTGCAAACGCCACGGACGGCGTCGTCGATACCGTCGTGGCGCCCGGCTCGTAGGTGAAATCGCGCTTGATGCGCTGCATCAATTCGACGGCGCCGGCGAACAGCGGACGGCCGGGCGGGAAGCTCTGGCGTGCGTAATCGCGGATTTGCGGATCGAGCGACACCTGCCGGCTCGGATGAATGAAGTGGACCGGGGAGGCCGGGCCGATGTCCGTGCTCGCATAGGTTTCGTCGCGCACCTGCTCCCATGACGGCGATGTGTCGGGGTCGGCCGGCGCAACGGCTGCGACGTTGACGCGCGCCGCGAGAGTCACCGTCAGGGTCTCATGGGGCTCTTCCAGCTCGGCGACGGTTCGCCAGTTGCGGAAAAAATCGGTGGTTTCGGATCGCCTCACCGGGGCCGGATCGATATCCAGCACGGCCGCAATGACACGTTGCCGATGCCGAGCCACCGGCAGCAGACGCAGCACATGGCGCGCCCGGGTGACGGCGGTCTCGTAGGCGTAGGTCGTGGTCTGGCGAATATCGTAGATCATGTGAGGTCGCGGAGGGAAATTGTCTTCACCTGTGTTTCTCGGGCCGCATCGAAGCGCCGCCTGGCATCCTCAATGACGGTCCGGTTGTTCCTGGCCCACAGGGCCAATCCGCTCACCGGCGCGAGCAGCGATCGCCCAGCTTTCGTCAGCTCGTAATCGACCCGCAGCGGCATGGTGGCGATCACGGTGCGGGTGGCGAGCCCGTCCCGTTCGAGGCCCCGCAGCGTCAATGTCAACATCCGTTGCGAGATGCTGGCAAGGGCGCGGCGAATTTCGGTGAAGCGCTTCGGACCGTCGCCGAGCACTTCGACGACCAGCACCGTCCATTTGTCGCCGACGCGCGCCAATATTTCGCTCACGGCCCTGCAGTCCTCGACCACATGCAGGTTACTCGGTATCAGCGCTGTACCTTCTTGCGCGTTCCGCGCGGTCATCTCTTTAGCCCCGGTATCTAATGCTAACCAAGGTAGGCCCGCTGCGGCAATGTTCAAGGTCGCAGTTATCGTCGGCAGCAATCGCCGCGAATCCCTCCAAATGCAGCTCGCACAGGCGCCCAGTAAGCCGGGCGCCGACAGATTCGCCTTTGGTTTTGTCCAAATCGATGCCCTGCCGCTTTACAATCAGGACCCGCAAGCCTGCCGAAGGGCGTCGCCTGGTTCAAATCGGAGATTGCGGCCGGATGGCTTGTTGTTCGTGACGGCGGAGCATAACCGTTCAATCCCGAGCGTCATGAGGAACGCGATCGAGGCGCGTCCTTACCGGCAGAATTCCTGACATGGCAAGCCGGCCGCGATCACCGGCACATCGCCCGGCGCACTCGGCACCGCAGTTGCCCAGCAACATCTGCGACAGCTTCTTGGCAGCTTGGGCATGCGCGTCATGGGCGGGGAGGCGTATGTCGGCTTCAACCCCGGCCTCATTGCCGCAGACGGTGCGATCAGCGAATAAAGGCACGCCGCAAGTTCCTGGACGGCTTTGTCGACCAGTTCGCGGCGCTGGTGGCCCGGTTTGCTGATCCGCAGCCCCCGGGTGGGGGATAGACAGCGTCAGTCGGGCGGTCCAGCATGGGCCGCCAGGTCTAGCGACCCAAGCCTCGAGGGATTAGATATCGCTCACCCGACGCAAATCCGACGATGAACTGCCAGAAGCGCCCGGTTCGAGGTGCGCGCAGTGGTCTTGTCCAATGAACGACGCAACCGAGCTTGTCCGGATAGGGCAGAGCAGCGGGCAGAGCAAAATGCGGGCATTGCCCGAATTGATAGCGCTATGCCGCACCCCGGGTTTCGCGGCACTCAAAAGAGGATTACAAGCTGGGGGACAAGCTGCGAATGAGCGCTGATCGCATGGCTGCCGCGCCGCTGATTGAACTTATCACCGTCAGCAAATCCTTTGACGGGGAACGCAGTCATGCGCTGCGCGACGTATCGCTGCGTATCGACAGCGGCGGCTTCGTCGCCGTCGTGGGAGCATCCGGGTCGGGCAAAACGACGGCGCTGAAGATGATCAACCGGCTCCTCGAGCCGGACCGCGGCGAGGTCCGCTTCGACGGCGAGGCGGTCGAGAGCTTCGATGCCCCAAGGCTGCGGCGGCGGATCGGTTATGTGTTCCAGGGCGTGGGTTTGTTTCCGCATATGACGGTCGGGGAGAATATCGCAATCACCCCGCAGCTGTTGCGATGGTCGAGATCCGACATTGAGGCCCGGGTCGGCGAGCTGCTCGACCTCGTGGAATTGCCCCGCAGCTTTGCGGCGCGATTTCCCCATGCCCTTTCGGGCGGCCAGCGCCAGCGCGCCGGCGTCGCGCGGGCGATCGCCGCGCGGCCGCGCGTCATGCTGATGGATGAACCGTTCGGGGCGCTCGATCCGGTCACCCGCGATGCGCTCGCAACCGCCTACCGTGCGCTGCATGACAGGCTGGGTATGACCACCGTCATGGTCACCCACGACGTGCAGGAGGCGGTGCTGCTCGCCGACCGCATCATCGTCATGGGCGCCGGGCGAATCGTGGCGGACGATAGGCCGGGAGCGCTGTTATCCGGCCACCCGAGCGCCGAGGTTTCAGCCTTGATGGCCATGCCGCGACGGCAGGCCGAGCGCATCCGCACCCTTCTCGAAGCAAACGGCAGCGAACTCACTCGGTAGTCCCCGATGGATCAACGATTCACCGACGTACTCTCGCATCTTGCGGATTACGCCGCGCAGCACGTGCTCCTCAGTGCAGCGGCGCTGGCGCTCGGCGTGGCGATCAGCCTGCCCCTCGCGGTGCTGGCGTCGCGGCATCGGCGGTTGCGCCTTGCCGTACTGGCGGTCGCCAGCCTGGTGCAGACGATCCCGGGGCTCGCCCTGTTGGCGCTGTTCTATCCG
>JASHRR010001207.1 GCA_030037185.1 Xanthobacteraceae bacterium
GACGACAAGGATCCGAACGCCTACGAGAAGCTGGTCGACCGCCTGCTGGCGTCGATCGAATACGCCGAGCGCCAGACCACCATCTGGCTCGACGTCGCCCGCTACGCCGACACCCGCGGCGGCCTGAACGACACTGAACGCCCGATCTCCTACCCCTACCGCGACTGGGTGATCGGCGCGTTCAACCGCAACATGCCTTACGACCAGTTCGTCACCTGGCAGCTCGCCGGCGATCAGCTTGCCAACCCGACCCGCGAGCAGCTTCTGGCTACCGCCTTCCTCAAGGCCGGCCGTCAGGACTCCGAAGGAGGCTCGATCGACGAAGAATTTCGCACCAACTACGTGCACGAGCGCACTGAGCTGATCGGCAAGGACTTCCTCGGCCTGACCGTGGGCTGTGCCAAGTGTCACGACCACAAGTACGACGTGATCGCCCAGGCTGACTACTATTCGCTGGCCGGCTTTTTCAACCAGATGGACGAGCGCGGCTTTTCCTCGGCGAGCCGCGGCACGCCGCGGGGCGCGACCCTGGAATGGCCGACCCCCCTGCAGTCCGAGAGGCTTGCCGAGGCTCACGCCGTCAGCGTGGCCAAGGAACAGGCCTACCAGAACGCGCTGCGCGCCGCGCAGCAAAAGGCTTCTGCCGCCATCGCCGCGATGCCGGACACCGAGCGCGCCGATTTCATCGCGGCATCGATCAAAGCCGACACCCAGGCCTACTATCCGTTGGATAACGGCTACGCCGGCGACTTCTCGTCCCTCTACCTGGAGGTGCAGGAGCTGCCGCTCGGCGTTCCGGTCGAAGGCGAGAAGAGCCCGTTCGACGGCATGACGCGCGCCCAGGCCATAGCTTTGTTACAGAAGCAGATCCTGGCCGATATCCGGGCCGGCAGGCCGCCTCCGATGGTCGGCGGCGGACAGGCGGCGGCGGCCAGCGCCGCGCCCGGCTTCGAGATGCCAGGCACCGCCCAGAAACCCGGCGGCAAGCCGAATGGCGGTCCCGATCAGATCGCCTTACGTAACGTGGCCGCCGGCACGGCCGGCGAGGCCAGGACTTCCCTGGGCGAGGGGATCGACAAGCGCGCTGCGCCGCAGACCAAGGGCGCAGGGGAACCCGGCGCCAGGAGGCAGCCGTCGGCCTTCGGCCGTCGCGCCACTATGGCAAGCGACTTGACGGCCATGAAGACCGACCCCGGCCTGCCGCGTCTTGCCGCCCGTGAAGTCGACTGGGCCATGGAGCAGCTTATCGCCCGCGGCTACACCGACGACCGCCTCGGTGACCCGCAACGCATCTCCAAGCGGCAGCTGCAGCAATGGGTCCACCCCGAGGCGCTGCAATGGACCGACTCTGGCCTCGGCGACGGCAAGAAGGCATTCGTCAGCAACGTGAAGTTCGTCCCCGGCCATAAGGGTCAGGGGATAGAGCTGCACGATTCAGTATTCTCCGCCGACAAGTCCATCGGCATGTTCGAGCGCACACAGCCCTACAGCCTGGACTTCTGGCTGAAGCTTCCGACCGAGCCCTATGTCGACGCCACCCGGCCGAACGGCCCGTCAGCCTCGGTCCTTTACAACAACGGCAGCATCGAAGGTCAGGGCTATGAGCTCACCATGGCCAACGGCAAGCTGGCCTACAGCATCACCCACCTCGCCCCGAGCGAGATGCTGCAGGTCTCCACCAAGCAAGAGATTCCGACCGGCCGCTGGGTGCACATCACTTCGACGTACGACGGCAGCTCGAAAGCCGAAGGCATGCACCTTTACGTCGACGGCAAGGAGTGGCCGGTCGAAATCGACCACAACCGGCTCACGCGCTCGTCCATCCCGCGCGGCGTCAACAGCCAGTTCGGCAGCTATTTCGGCTTGGCCGCGGGGGTCAACTTCAATCGTCCGGAGCTGGTCGACGGGGCGCTCGACGAGCTGCGCGTCATCACCCGCACACTGACGCCGCTGGAGATCGCCTATCTCCAGGATCCGAAGGCGGCACTGGCCGTGCCGCGGCAGGAAGCGCTCGCCGACATGGCCCTGATTTCCGCCCGCCGGGATCCTGCGGTGGCAAAGGCGTGGCAGGAGCTGACCGACGCGCGCCTTAACGAACAACGCGTCGAAACGCCGGTCTACCGCATCATGATCGCCGGCGACCAGCCGATCCGGCGCAAGAACTATGTACTCGACCGCGGCGTCTACAATTCCTACCGGCAAGAAGTGTCCGCGCAGGCGCTCCCGCGGGTATTCCGGTGGAGCGAAAAGCTGCCGCGCAACCGCCTTGGCTTGGCCGCATGGCTGTTTGACCCGCAGCACCCCCTCACCGCCCGCGTCTACGTCAACCGCATGTGGCAGGGCCACTTCGGCAACGGCATCGTACAAACCGCCGACGACTTCGGGACGCAGGGCACAAATCCGACGCACCCGGAACTGCTTGATTACCTCGCCGTCGAGTTCGTCCGCTCGGGCTGGGACATCAAGCACATGCACAAGCTGATGGTGACGTCCGCCACCTATCGGCAGAACTCCAGCATCAGTGCCGAGAACCTGGAGAAGGACCCGCGCAACTTCCTTCTGGGACACGGCCCGCGCTTGCGCATGCCGGCGGAGACCATCCGCGACAACACCCTCATGATTTCGGGTTTGTTGGTCAAGAAGGTCGGGGGCGACGCCGTGTTCCCCTACGCTCCCGACGCCATCTGGGATGGCGTCGCCCAGGGCGCGGTGGTCTATCCCACCAATGTGCCGGCGGAGGAGAACTACCGTCGCTCGATATACACCTTCGTCAAGCGCAACGCTCCAGTCGCAAACCTCGTGCCATTCGACATGCCAGATCGTCGCGACGCCCAGGTGATGCGGCCGACTTCCAATACGCCGCTGCAAGGCCTGGTGATGTTGAACGATACCCAGTTCATGGAAGCCTACCGCAAGCTGGCGGAGCGGGCGATCAAATCGTCCGCCAACGCGGACGAGCAACTCGTCACCATTTGGCGCCTGGCGGTCCGCCGCCACCCCGAGCCGGCGGAACTGGCGACCATCAAGGCGTATCGTGCGTCCGAACTGGCGCTGATGGAGAAATCGCCGGACGAGGTGAAAAAGCTCATCGCGATCGGCCTGGCGCCGGCCGATCCCGCGGTCGATCCGGTTCAGCTCGCGGCCCTGACCGTCGTCGCCGCCAGCGTGATGAACACGCCTGATGCGTATACCGTGCGATAGGAGATCGGTTGAGCCCAACCCTGCAACAACGCCAGTGGGGTTGCCCCGACACCAATCGCTTTTCGCGATGCTCCGGTCCGTCAGATTTGCTACCGCGACCGACCAGG